>CAURWS010000103.1:0-9132 GCA_963528485.1 uncultured Pseudomonas sp.
CCATGATGTCAACCCAGCTCTGATGGTTGCTGGTCACCAGATACGAGTGCTGATAATCCAGCCCTTCGAGGCCGCTCAGGTGCCAGCGGGTGTGGCCGAGCAGGTTCATCCAGGCCTTGTTGTTGCTGATCCAGGCTTCGTGGATGTGGCTCATCAGCCAGTCGGTGACCTTCTGCGCCGCCGGGAAGGGCAGGCACAGCTTGAAGATCGCCACGACGAACAGCGGCGTGCAGCAGACAATCGTGTTGAGCGCCAACAGCAGCGAGGCGATGATGCCGCGCAAAGGGGCGGGTAAGAAATCCATGGGGGATCGAACTCCGAGGGTAAGACAGCCGCCGGTGAGTACCCGGCGGCGTTATTGTGAGTGAAGGATGTTGCAGGCCGGTTTTATTGTGGCAAGGTTGCGGCCTGAATCGCCGTGAGGGCGATGGTGTAGACGATGTCGTCCACCTGAGCGCCGCGCGGCAGATCATTGACCGGTTTGCGCAGGCCTTGCAGCATCGGGCCCAGGCTCACGCAGTCCGCACTGCGCTGCACCGCTTTATAGGTGGTGTTGCCGGTGTTGAGGTCGGGGAACACGAACACGTTGGCGCGGCCTGCGACCGGGCTGTCCGGCGCCAGTTGCCGGGCCACGTGTTCGTTGGCGGCGGCATCGTATTGCAATGGGCCGTCGATCAACAGGCTGCGCTGGGTTTCCTGGGCCAGTTGCGTGGCCTCGCGCACCTTTTCCACTTCCTCGCCGCTGGCCGAATTGCCGCTCGAGTAGCTGATCATCGCCACGCGCGGCGACAGGCCGAAGGCGACAGCCGAGTCGGCGCTCTGCACGGCGATTTCCGCCAGTTCCTGCGCGGTCGGGTGCGGGTTCATGATGCAGTCGCCGTAGACCAGCACCTGCTCGGGAAACAACATGAAAAACACGGACGACACCAGCGTGCAGCCCGGCGCGGTCTTGATCAGTTGCAGGGCCGGGCGGATGGTGTTGGCGGTGGAGTGAATGACCCCGGACACCAGCCCGTCGACCTCGTCCAGCGCCAGCATCATGGTGCCGATCACCACCGGATCTTCCAGTTGCTGCTCGGCCATCGGCGCGTTGAGGCTTTTGTTCTTGCGCAGGTCGACCATCGGGGCGACGTAGCGCTCGCGAATTTCGTCCGGATCAAGAATCTCCAGCCCCGGCGGCAGCTCGATGCCCTGAGCACGGGCCACGGCCTGGACCTCTTCAGGCTTGGCCAGCAGCACGCAGCGGGCGATGCCGCGGGCCTGGCAGATCGCTGCGGCCTGAACGGTCAGCGGCTCGGCGCCTTCGGGCAGCACGATGCGTTTGTTGGCGGCCTGGGCGCGCTGAATCAACTGGTAACGAAACACCGCAGGCGACAGGCGCATCTCGCGCGGCGTGCCGCAACGCTGGTGCAGCCAGTTGGCGTCCAGGTGGCTGGCGACGAAATCGGTGATGATCTCCGCACGTTCGCGGTCGTCGATCGGGATTTCCTTGTTCAGCTGATTGAGCTGGTTGGCGGTGTCGTACGAGCCGGTGCTCACCGACAGCACCGGCAAACCCGCCTGCAACGCGCCGCGACACAAATCCATGATGCGCGGGTCGGGCAGGGTATCGCTGGTCAGCAACAGGCCCGCCAGTGGCACACCGTTCATGGTCGCCAGGCTCACGGCCAGGATGATGTCGTCGCGATCCCCCGGCGTCACCACCAGCACGCCCGGCTTGAGCAGCTGCAGGGTGTTGAGCACGGTGCGCGCGCAGATGATGATCTTCGACATGCGCCGCTGTTCGTAATCGCCAGCGTTGATCACCTGGGCGCCGAGCAATTCCGCTACGTCGCGGGTGCGCGGGGCATTGAGATCAGCCTGGAAAGGGATGCAGCCCAGCAGGCGGAAATCGCCACTGCGCAATAACGGCGAGTGCTCTTTCAGGCGCGCCGAGAAGGCTTCCATGCTCTCGTCAGTGCGCACCTTGTTGAGGATCACGCCCAGCACTTTCGGGTCTTTCGGGCCGCCGAACATCTGCGCCTGCAGCTCGACGCGGCCAGACAGCTCGGTGAGCACTTCGTTTTCCGGCGCCGAGACCAGAATGACCTCGGCGTCCAGCGCCTTGGCCATGTGCAGGTTGACCCGCGCGGCGTAGCTGGCGCTGCGGGTCGGCACCATGCCCTCGACGATCACGACGTCGCGGCCTTCGCAGGCTTGCTGATAAAGGGTGATGATTTCTTCCAGCAACTCATCCAGCTGGCCCTCGCCGAGCATGCGCTCGACATGGGCCAGACCCAGCGGCTTGGGCGGCTTGAGGCCGTGGGTGCGGGCGACCAGTTCGGACGAGCGCTCGGGGCCCAGATCGCCAGGGTGAGGCTGCGCGATGGGTTTGAAAAAGCCGACTTTGAGTCCGGCGCGCTCCAGGGTTCTCACCAGCCCCAGGCTGATGGACGTCAAACCCACACCGAAGTCTGTGGGCGCGATAAAGAAAGTCTGCATGCGGGCTTCTCGAAGGTGAGCGTGCAAGGGTCCCGATTCGTCAGAATCAGGGACCTGAGTCAAACAGGACGCTGTTCAATCGCAGCGTCTCAACGGGGCACAAGGTTATCGCTATCTGCCCCTTGCGCACACCAGCCACAGCGAAAGGATTGACCTATTTTTTCCTGTCGCGCCTGCGCATCGAATACCCAGGGGCGCGACTGCCATGGCGGTTGATGGCGCAGGTGCTGGGTGTGGCCGCACGAGAGCTCGGCGATCCAGTGGCCATCTTCGTCCTGACGAAAGCCTGTGATCGTGGTGTCGCTCTGAAGCATCGAGGGGTCGCGCAATCGGGGCCGTCCGTCTGAGTTGCGTTCGCTTTCGCGCGAGGGCTTGGTTAGACTTGATCGCTCATATCTCTATTTGCAAAAGGTTGCCCCATGCCGATCGCCGCCAACAAGGCTGTCTCCATTGACTATACCCTGACCAACGACGCTGGTGAGGTCATCGACAGTTCTGCCGGCGGCGCGCCGCTGGTTTACCTGCAAGGCGCAGGTAACATCATTCCGGGTCTGGAGAAGGCACTGGAAGGCAAGGACGTCGGTGACGAGCTGAAAGTCGCCATCGAGCCTGAAGACGCCTACGGCGAATACTCGGCCGAACTGGTCAGCACCCTGAACCGCAGCATGTTCGAAGGCGTCGACGAGCTGGAAGTGGGCATGCAGTTCCACGCTTCCGCTCCGGACGGCCAGATGCAAATCGTCACCATCCGTGATCTGGACGGCGACGACGTCACTGTCGACGGTAACCACCCACTGGCCGGTCAGCGCTTGAACTTCCAGGTCAAGATCGTTGCCATCCGTGACGCCAGCGAAGAAGAAGTCGCTCACGGTCACGTGCATGGCGAAGGTGGCCATCACCACTGATTTGTCCTGCTAAGCTCAATTAGCTGGCCAGGCGTCCTCGCGGGCTTTGCGAAAACCGGTTTGGTTTCGCAGCCTGACAGGGCGCCTTTTTCGGCCGATCGTGTTGGTATGGTGAGCAGGGGAGTTTCGTCATGAGTATATTTCACGACCTGAAATTAAAAGCTCTGGATGGCCAGGAACTGCCTCTCGCGCCCCTCAAGGGCAAAGTGGTTCTGGTGGTCAACGTGGCCTCCAAGTGTGGCCTCACGCCACAATACGCCGCACTCGAAAACCTCTATCAAAAATACAAAGACCGCGGTTTCAGCGTTCTGGGTCTGCCCTGCAACCAGTTCGCCGGACAAGAACCCGGCACCCAGGAAGAAATCCAGACATTCTGCTCGCTGAACTACGGCGTGACCTTTCCCTTGGGCGACAAGCTTGAGGTGAACGGGCCTCATCGTCATCGCCTGTATCAA
The DNA here is from genome assembly GCA_963528485.1 of uncultured Pseudomonas sp. Lineage (GTDB taxonomy): Bacteria > Pseudomonadota > Gammaproteobacteria > Pseudomonadales > Pseudomonadaceae > Aquipseudomonas. Next base: position 3,842 of record CAURWS010000103.1, read on the forward strand.
ATGCTGGCGGGCGAGGGCGCTGAATTCCCGGGGGACATCACCTGGAACTTCGAAAAATTTCTCGTCGGGCAAGATGGCCGCGTACTGGCGCGTTTCTCGCCCCGGACCACGCCGGATGACCCTGCGGTGATCCAGGCGATTGAAAAAGCGCTGCGTTGATGTGTGCAGGCTTGTAGGAGCGCGCTTGCCCGCGACTGCAATCTGGCTGACAGACCCTCAGTGACTGACCCAGCGCCGTCGCGCGCAAGCGCGCTCCTACAGTCACCCGCGAACACTTCTAAACCTTAATCACCCAAATCAATAGTGCTTTGCATCGCGCTTCGCTCGGCCCATCCTGTATGACCTTCATAATATTTTCCTGTAGCCGAGGACGTTTGCATGCCAGTCAAAGCCTTGTTCAAACCCTTTCACATGGGCAGCCTGGAACTCCCGACCCGCGTGGTGATGGCACCCATGACCCGCTCGTTCTCGCCGGGCGGCGTGCCTAACGCCAAGGTCATCGAGTACTACCGCCGTCGCGCGGCCGCAGGCGTGGGCCTGATCATCACCGAAGGCACCACGGTCGGTCACAAGGCCTCCAACGGCTACCCGAACGTGCCGCAGTTCTTCGGCGAGGCGGCGTTGGCAGGCTGGAAGAAAGTGGTCGAGGCAGTACATGCCGAAGGCGGCAAGATCGTCCCTCAGCTCTGGCACGTGGGCGCTGTACGCCGCCTCGGCACTGAGCCGGATGGCACCGTCCCGGCATACGGCCCGACCGAAAAGCTCAAGGACGGCAACGTCGTCGTTCATGGCATGAGCAAGCAGGACATCGCTGACGTCATCGCCGCCTTCGCTCAAGCCGCTAAGGACGCAAAAGCCATCGGCATGGATGGCGTGGAAATCCACGGCGCCCACGGCTATATCGTTGACCAGTTTTTCTGGGAAGGCACCAACCAGCGTACCGACGAATACGGCGGCGATCTGGCCCAGCGTTCGCGTTTCGCCATTGAGTTGATTCAGGCCGTGCGTGCTGCCGTTGGCCCTGATTACCCGATCATTTTCCGTTACTCGCAGTGGAAGCAGCAGGATTACACCGCGCGCCTGGTGCAGACGCCCGAGGAGCTGAGTGCATTCCTCAAGCCGTTGTCTGACGCCGGTGTGGACATTTTCCACTGCTCGACGCGGCGTTTCTGGGAGCCGGAATTCGAGGGTTCCGACCTCAATCTGGCAGGCTGGACCCGCAAGCTGACCGGCAAACCGACCATTACCGTCGGCAGTGTCGGACTGGACGGCGAGTTCCTGCAGTTCATGGTCAACACCGACAAGGTCGCGCAGCCCGCCAGCCTTGAGAACCTGCTCAAGCGTCTGGGCGATGACGAGTTCGATCTGGTGGCCGTGGGCCGTGCATTGCTGGTCGACCCGGATTGGGCGGTGAAGGTGCGCGACGGTCGCGAGGAAGACATCCTGCCGTTCAGCCGGGATGCGTTGGGCAAGTTGGAGTAAACACCTGTAGCCGCACGGCTTGCATGCGGTAGCGAATTCGAAAGCGCCGCCGCATGCGAGCCGGACTCTTATATGCCTAACACCACGCCATCACGGGTCTCGCTGGCAGTTCGCAGATAACACTCGAACGCTTCGATACTCCCCGCCCAACCCTGACGGCTCGCGTGTTGCCGGGCATTCAGGCGCACCCGGCGCAAGGTTTCGTCGTCCTCCAGCATCCAGCGCGCGGCGTCGATAAAACTCTCTTCATCCCCCGGCATCGCCACGGCGCCGTTGTGCCCGTGACGAATATGCTGGCCCGCCGCCGCTTCGTCATACGCCACGACACCCAGCCCCGAAGCCAGCGCCTCCAGCACAACGTTGCCAAAGGTTTCGGTGAGGCTTGGAAACAGGAACAGGTCCCCGGACGCGTAATGAGTGGCCAGGGCCTCGCCCCGTTGCGTGCCGCAGAAGATCGCGTCCGGTAATTGCTGCTGCAGCGTGACGCGCAGGGGGCCGTCACCGACGATAATCAGCTTGAGTTTCTTTGCGGGGTAGGCGCTGACCAGGCTGTCGAAGCTGGTCTTTAGCAGGCCCAGGTTCTTCTCCGGCGCCAGACGTCCTACATGCACAACGGCGGTATCGTCGGGCTGAAGTCCCCACGTCTCACGCAGGAAGGTCGAACGTCGGGAAGGATGAAACAGCTGGCAGTCCACCCCACGAGACAGCAACTCCAGTCGCTCGAAACCCCGCCGCTCCAGCTCGGTTTTCTGACTGGCACTGGGCACCAGCGTGGCACTTGAACGGTTGTGGAACCAGCGCAGATACGAGGTCAGCAAGCGGGTGATGAACCCCAGCCCATACTGCCGCGTGTATTGCTGAAAGTTGGTATGAAAGCCACTGACGATCGCGATCCGCAGCCGCCGCGCAGCCCGCAACGCGGAAAGACCCAGCGGGCCTTCGGTGGCGATGTACAGCACGTCCGGCCGATTACGCTGCCAGCGCCGCAGCAACTTGTGCATCGACGACTGCCCCCACTGCAACCCCGGATACCCCGGAATCGGCCAGCCGCGACACAGCATCAAATCATCCCCGGCCGTCCGCCATTCATCCTCACTCTGGCGCGGCCGAATCACCTCAACCCGATGCCCGCGCAGGCGCAAACCATCGCACAACCGGCTCAGCGTATTGGCCACGCCATTGATTTCGGGAGCGAAGGTTTCGGTGATTAGCGTGATATGCAGGGATTTACTCATGACAGCCAGTTTCAAAGGCGCGCGTTGCGCTTGTGTGGCGGTTGGGTGATGGATTTGTGACGCGAGTTTTCAGCCGCCCACCGTGAAGGGCAATATTCGCGATTTGCCAACCCGCTCCAGCGCTGCTGCCTCAGGCGTGTAGTGAGGGTGTACGGGGTTGAGACTGACGAGGTTCAGGTGGCAACGAGGTTTGACCTGCCTTGCAAGGTTCGCCGGTTCGGCTTTCAGGGTTTGCGAGGTGGCCGTTTCGACCGCCTCGGCGAGCGCCTGCATGAATTTCGGTGCGTTGGGCTCTGGCTTGGGTTTTGTCTTTAGCAGGGCAGAGACAGGCGGGTTCGAAGCGTTGACGCGATTCGTTTCCATGGACATGGCACTCCCGATGATCAAGGCGCCCGGAGTGGGCAAACCCATGGTTGAACAGGTCGGTCGTGGGATGTTTGGAAGACTTTTGTAGGAATGGTCCTGATCTTTTTTGGAGTGATTCAACGCACTTTTTGATCGGTAGGATGCGCGGCACTTACTCACCGAGGGAACGATGTGTCTGACGTTTTTTATACGCCGCCTGCTGCTGAGCTTGTGGATTCACCAAAGAAGGGCTCTCCGTTTTTTACGGTCTCGGTTAACAAGTTGACGGTGATGTTGATCGTGACTTCCGGGTTGTATGGCATCTACTGGAGCTTCAAAAATTGGTCACACTACAAAGCGTATTCGGGAAGGCCGCTCTGGCCGATTCCTCGCGCCTTTTTCGGGCTTATCTACCTGCCTTCGCTGTTCTACAAAGTTGACGCCGAGCTCAAGACTCAGGGCAAACGGTTGCCTTATTGGGCAGCACTTGCGGCAGGTTTGATTCTGCTGTTTCTGGCCCCTTCATTGATCGGTTTCCTGATAGGTTTGTTTCAGGGATTAACCCAGAGAACCTACACAGGCGTGGGCATTATCCCGGCGATCCTGGCATCGACCATTCCGTTTCTGCTGCAGTGCCTGATTCTGCGCAGGGTTCAGTCGTTCATCAATCTGGCGAATGGCGATGCTGACGGGACCCGGAACAAGGACTTCACCCGTTGGAATGTCCTGTGGATGGTTATCGGCATCATTTACTGGGTTGCGGGAACAATGCTGACAATTTCGATGAACCAACCGCCGCTTTAGCCAATAAAAAGGCCTCATCCGAGGCCTTTTTCTCAGCGAATCCTTTCCGCCAGCGTCTCCGCCCCACGCTCCCTGACCCAGAACAACGTCGCCCCCGCCACCGCTGCCGGCATCATCAGGATGTTGACCACCGGAATCAGCAGCACCAGGTACACGATCCCGCCAAAGCTCATGCTCTGCCAGCGTTTGGCACGCAGCCAGGCGAGCATGTCTTGCCAGCTCATTTTGTGGTTGTCGGCCGGGTAGTCGATGTATTGGATGGCCATCATCCAGACGCCGAACAGCAGCCACAATGGCGCGGCAATGATGTTGACCACGGGGATCCACGACAGGATGAACAGGCCGATGGCGCGGGGCAGGAAGTAGCCCAGCTTGCGCATTTCGCGGCTCAGGGTGCGGGGGATCATTTCGATCAGTTCGGCCCAGCTGAAAGCCGGGAAGTCGTCAGTGCCGCGCAGCACCACTTCGACCTTTTCCGAGAGGAAGCCGTTGAAGGGCGCGGCGATGACGTTGGCGATCATGGTAAAGGTGAAGAACACCATCAGCACGACCAGCACCACGAACAGCGGCCAGAGGATGTAATTAAGGAAGCTCAGCCAGCCGGGCAGGGTGGGCATGAACGAGTCGACCCAGAGGCTGAACTCGTGGCCGGCGAAATAGATGAGTGCGCTGAACAGCACCAGGTTGATGCTCAGCGGCAGCAGGACGAACAGGCGCAGGCCGGGGCTCAGGACCAGTTTCAGGCCCTCGCGCAGGTATTGCGGGCCGGACAGGGCGGGTGCGGGCATAGGGGCCTCCAATCGTGGAAAACGCGCCGACCTTACCGACTTTGCGAGAGCGGCGGAAGCCGGATCGGCGCCATGACATTCGCCGAAACAATCTGGCGAGGTTAAAGTCTATCGACAGATCATCGTGCAACGGTTTGTCGGGATAGGTGCGGTCTATGAACTGGATTGTGAAACGATATTTCCTTAATCTTCCCCGCCCCGATAAGCTTGCGGGCAACTTTTAGACCTATTCCCATTCACTTTGAACCTCGAAGGAGTCTTAATGAGCGTTCTGGTAAACAAACAAGCCCCTGATTTCACCGCAGCGGCAGTCCTGGGTGACGGTTCGATCGTCGACAGCTTCCAGCTGTCTTCCCTGCGTGGCAAATACGTCGTGCTGTTCTTCTGGCCTCTGGACTTCACGTTTGTGTGCCCGTCGGAAATCATCGCGCACGACAACCGTGTCGCTAAATTCCGCGACCTGGGTGTTGAAGTGGTTGGCGTTTCCGTCGACTCGCACTTCACCCACGCCGCATGGCGCAACACCCCGGTTGAAAAGGGCGGCATTGGCCAGGTCCAGTTCACCATGGTTGCCGACATCAAGCACGAGATCACTCGCGCTTACGGTATCGAACACGAAGACGGCGTTGCGCTGCGC
>CAURWS010000104.1:0-9047 GCA_963528485.1 uncultured Pseudomonas sp.
CGGCGAAGGCGGTGTGTCAGCCGGCCTATTCGTGACTGATTCACCGCCTTCGCCAGCAAGCCGGCTCCCACAGGGAAAACGGCGCGTCAGATAGATGTGCAGTTACACGCCGTTCAGCGGGGCCTATACCAATACGATCTGATTTTTGCCCTGACGCTTGGCCTGATACATCGCCGCATCCGCGCGGGCGAACAGGGCTTCCAGGCTCTGGTCCTGCTTGTCCAGATTGGTCAGGCCCTGGCTGGCGGTGATGCCGAAGGTCTTGTCTTCACGCTGAAAACTCAGGCGCTGGATTTCCCGCTGCAGGCGTTCGGCGATTTGTTTGGCCATGTCCGGCGCGCAACCGACGAACACCGCCGCGAACTCTTCGCCGCCGATCCGCCCGAACAGGTCACCTCGACGCAGCGTGTTACGCCCGCATTCAGCAATGCGTTGCAGCACCACGTCACCTTCCTGATGGCCCCAAGTGTCGTTGACCAGCTTGAAGTCATCCACATCGAGCAGCAGGAATGCCATCGGTGTGCCTTGCAGGCGGGCCTGCTCGAACTCGCGCTGGGCGCACTCGAAGAAGTGCCGACGGTTGCTGCTCTGAGTCAGCACGTCGGTGGTCGCCAGACGCTGCAGTTCGTCTTCCAGCTGTTTCTTTTCGGTGATGTCTTCAGCGATGCCCACCACGATCAGGCGCTTGCCGTGCTCGGCCTGATGGCTGACGAAGCATTTATCGCTCAGCCAGCGCACCTGGCCATCGGCGCGGATGATGCGGTACTCGCGATCTTCGATGGAGCCCTTCTCCAGCACTTCACTCAAGCTGCGCTCGGCGTAGTCCAGATCGTCGGGATAAATGCTGTCGCGCCATTCGTTGTAGTCCGACAGCAGCAACCCTGCCGAGCGACCGAAGATGCGCTCGTAGGCCGGGCTGACGTAGACCATGCGCTGGGTTTGCCAGTCGAACGCCCAGAGCACTGCATTGACGCTGACCAGCAGCGAGCTGAACAGCTGTTCGCGTTCGCTCAGCCGCGCGACTTCCGCCTGGGCGTGCATCAGGGCCAGGAGGGTCTCGGCGGAAGTGGAGGTTTCCAGGGTAGTCGTTGCGTTGTCCATGGCCACTGCATCTCAAAAATAAGGTGCGGCGCACAGCCACAACATGTTTCACAGCATAGTGCGAAGGTGATAATGAGATCGGCGTAAGGGCACTAAGTTCCGACAGGCGCACGTCGTGGAGACCGTGCGCCGATCAGTGGCTCAGGCGTGGGCGGGGCGTAGCGAGTAGGTTTTGAGCTGGTCGGCGAAGTCGCGCAGGGACTGAATGCCGCTGGCTTCGGCTTCGTGTACCCAGTCCTTGATGGCGGCGAGCATGTCGTGGCCATTGCTGCTGGTGCGTGCCCAGATCTGCTGCAGCGCCAGGCGCTTCTCGTAGATCACTTTCAGCGCCTGGCTGTGCTCCAGCATGGTCTGGATGCGAACCTGATGCTTGTCTTCCAGCAGGCTGGTTTCTCGCGAGAGCAGGCGTTTGGCGCGGCGGAACTGGTGACGCACCGACGCGTCGGCCTTGGCGAGTTCCTGTTTGACCAGTGGCGCGATCACCAGCTTGCGGTACTGCGCCATGATCTGGAAGCGGTTGTTGAGGATGGCCATGGCGGTGTCCATGTCCACGTGGCCCTTGCCTTCGACACGGTGGGCGATAGGCGCCACACGCTGAACCCTGGCCAGACTCAGCCAGCAGAACAGTTTGATCCACGCCCAGCCCATATCGAACTCCCAGCGCTTGACCGACAGCTTGGCCGAGTTGGGGTAGGTGTGGTGGTTATTGTGCAGCTCTTCGCCGCCGATCAGGATGCCCCAGGGCACCAGATTGGTCGCCGCATCACGGCATTCGAAGTTGCGATAGCCCACGGCGTGACCCAGGCCGTTGACCACGCCAGCGGCCCATACCGGAATCCACATCATCTGGATCGCCCAGACGGTGATGCCGATGACGCCGAACAGCGCCAGGTCAAGCACGGCCATGATGGCGATACCGAGTTTCGGGTAGCGCGAATACAGGTTGCGCTCGATCCAGTCTTCGGGGCAGTTCTTGCCGTAGATGCGCAGGGTCTCCGGGTTCTCGGCCTCGGCGCGGTACAGCTCGGCGCCTTTGCGTAGAACGGTGGAAAGGCCCTTGATGACCGGGCTGTGCGGGTCGTCTTCAGTTTCGCATTTGGCGTGGTGCTTGCGGTGGATGGCGGTCCACTCGCGGGTGTTCTGCGCCGTGGTCAGCCACAGCCAGAAACGGAAAAAGTGCTTGAGCCCGGCATTGAGTTCCAGCGAGCGGTGAGCGGAGTAGCGATGCAGGTAGACTGTGACGCTGACGATGGTGACGTGAGTCATCACCAGAATGACGGCGACCAATTGCCAGACGCAAAGGTCGAGCAAACCGTTGTTCCACATAGGCTGAAAGGCCCTCGGTTGTAACGCGTGCAAGGTGCAGGGGCGACGTGTCGACCCCGGTGCGGCAGCGCGCATTATCACTTAGCCACCAGATAAAACCAGTGAGTGTTTCAGATAAGCGTCGCAGGATGTTTCTTCCTCTATAATCCGGTGCCTTCGCAAGGTTTTTGGTTTTCCATGTCAGCGATTACCCGAGATGCGCTCAAAACCGCGCTGTTGTATGGGCTAGTGTCGATTTTCTGGCTGGCGTTCAGCGACTACGCGTTACCCCTGTTGATCGATGATTCGCGTCAGCTGGCCCGTGCCCAACTGATGAGCGGTTATGGATGGCTGGTCGTCAGCACTGTCTGCATCTTCCTGGCGCGCACCCGGCTGTCGCAACTGGTGGGGCCGCGCGCCCGGCGCGACGAGGACATCCAGCGCCTGCGGCTCGCCTCGGCGGTGTTCGACAGCACGCTCGAGGGGGTGCTGGTGACCAATGCCAACGGCGTCATCGTTCACGTCAATCGTGCGTTCATGGAAATCACCGGCTACCGGCCCGATGAAGTGCTGGGGCAGACGCCGAAGACATTCAAATCCGGTCGCCATGGCCCCGAATTCTACGAGCGCATGTTCAAGACCATCCTCAGTGCCGGGCAGTGGAGCGGCGAGATCTGGAATCGGCGCAAAAGCGGTGAAATCTACCCGCAGTGGCAGAGCATCCGTTCGATCAAGGATGACAAGGGCGCGATCACCCACTTTGTCGCGGTGTTTTCCGACATCACCATGGTCAAGCATTCCGAGCGCGAGCTGGCTCATCTGGCTCATTACGACCCCCTGACCGGGCTACCGAACCGTCTGCTGTTCATCGACCGCGCCGAGCAGGCGCAGACCCATGCGCGGCGCAACAAGCAGAGCCTGGCGTTGCTGCTGATCGACCTGGATCATTTCAAGCACATCAACGACAGCCTGGGGCACAACGTCGGTGACGAGGTGCTCAAGGCGGTGGGCGTGCGTCTGACCGGCCTGCTGGAAAAAGGCCTGACCCTGGCGCGAATGGGCGGCGACGAGTTTGCCGTTCTGGTCGAGAACCCACAGCACGCGATTCAGGCCGCCGAACTGGCGCAGGCGATGCTCGACGACTTGCGCGAGCCGTTCGCGATCGAGGGGCAGCAATTGTTTCTCACCGCGAGCATTGGCATCAGCCTGTTCCCCAACGACGCCTTGAGCGCCGAGCAACTGCTGCGCAACGCCGACGCCGCGCTGTTTCAGGCCAAAAGCCAGGGCCGCGAGAGCTATGCGCTGTACACCGAGCAACTGACCGCCGACGCGCAACGGCGTGTGCAGCTGGCCGGCGAGCTGCGCCGGGCCATCGTGCATAACGAGTTGCGCGTGTTCTATCAGCCTATCCACAACCTCAAGACCCGCCGCATCGAAGGCGTCGAGGCGCTGGTGCGTTGGCAGCATCCCCAGCACGGCATGGTCTCACCGGGCGAGTTCATCCCGGTTGCCGAGCAGAGCGGTTTGATCGCCGACATCGATAACTGGGTGCTGACCGAGTCCTGCCGACAGATGTGCCAGTGGCTCAAGGACGGCGTCCCGCTCTCGTTCGTGGCGGTCAACGTGTCCACTCGGTTGTTCAGCCGCGGCGATCTCGATCGTCGTGTTGCCAAGGTGCTGGACGAAACGGGCCTGGCGCCGGGCTATCTGGAGCTGGAGGTGACCGAAAGCGCGGTGATGGACGACCCCGAGCAGGCCATCGAGCAGATGCACCGCCTGCGCGAGCTGGGCCTGAAGCTGTCCATCGACGACTTCGGCACCGGTTACTCGTCGCTGCTGCGGCTCAAACGCATGCCGGTGCAGAAGCTGAAGATCGACCAGGGCTTCGTCGCAGGCCTGCCCGACGATGACGACGACATTGCTATCGTCCACGCGATCATCGCGCTGGCCCGGGCGATGGGCATGAGGGTGTTGGCAGAGGGCATCGAGCAGGCCGATCAGGCGAATTTTTTGCTGCAGAACCACTGCGAGCTGGGGCAGGGCTACTGGTTCGCCAAGCCCATGCCTGCCGAGCAGATCGACTGGCAGCATGCGCCGGTATTTGCCACCGCCCTGTAGCATGCCTGATTGTCGGCGGGTTTGAAGTCGCTTGTGTAGGAGCGCGCTTGCCCGCGAAAAATCAATGCGGTTCGCCTGAATCACCGCGTCGTTTTTATCGCGGGCAAGCGCGCTCCTACAGGTTTGCACCTGTGTTCTATCATCTAAATTCTTTTTGGTTATATCTGCATTCTTAAATAGTATTTTTAAGAATAAACCTGCCTCTCTAATATCGCTCCTACGCCACAAGCAGCCGCCTTCCCACCGCCGCTGCGGGCAACCCTTTCAAGGAGCACGATCATGAGCGCATCTCTACGTAGCGTCGACGGCCAGGACGAAGCAAGCATTCTGCGAGAAATCCAGAGCGCTCTGCGTGACCTGCGTTTCGGTGCGGTTGAAATCACTGTGCACAACGCGCAGGTGGTCCAGATCGAACGCAAAGAGAAATTCCGTTTGCAGAACCCGGGCAAACAGCAGGGCTGAGGGACGCTTCAGCGCGTGCGGCCATGAATTACCGATTTGCTTGAACCGAAACCAAAACTAGAAAAAGCCAAACAATACCTAGATTCCAGGAGCTTGATTCATGTCCATTCGCCGTTACGCGCTGGCCGCTCTCGCCAGTGCCGTGTTTGCCGGTTCCGCCGTTGCCAAGGACTACACGCTGTTGAACGTGTCGTATGACCCGACGCGTGAGCTGTACCAGGACTACAACGCCGAATTCATCAACTTCTGGAAGAAGTCCCATCCGGACGACACCGTGAAGATCAACCAGTCTCACGGCGGTTCGGGCAAACAAGGCCGCTCGGTCATCGACGGCTCGCCTGCTGACGTGGTGACCCTGGCCCTGGCCGGCGACATCGACGAAATCTCGAAACTGGGAAAATCCATCCCGGAAAACTGGCAGACCAAACTGCCGGACGCCAGCACCCCGTACACCTCGACCATCGTGTTCCTGGTGCGCAAGGGCAACCCCAAAGGCATCCATGACTGGGCCGACCTGATCAAGAAAGACGTCGCGGTCATCACCCCGAACCCGAAAACCTCCGGTGGCGCCCGGTGGAACTTCCTGGCGGCCTACGCTTACGGCCTGAGAGCCAACGGTGGTGACGAAACCAAGGCCAAGGCCTACATCAAGACCTTGTTCGAACACGTGCCAGTGCTGGACACCGGTGCTCGCGGCGCGACCATCAGCTTCACCAACAACGGTCTGGGCGACGTGCTGCTGGCCTGGGAAAACGAAGCCTTCCTGGCGCTGAACGAAGATGGCGGCAAGGACAAGTTCGACATCGTCGTGCCTTCGCTTTCGATTCTGGCCGAACCTCCGGTTGCGGTCGTCGAGAAGAATGCCGAGAAGCACGGCACCACCGAAATCGCGACCGAATACCTCAAGCACCTGTATAGCAAGGAAGGTCAGGAGATCGCCGCGAAGAACTTCTACCGTCCTCGCGACAAGGAAATCGCGGCCAAGTACGAGAAGCAGTTCCCGAAACTGGAACTGGTGACCATCGACAAGGATTTCGGCGGCTGGAAATCGGCTCAGCCCAAGTTCTTCAACGATGGCGGCATTTTCGACCAGATCTATATTCCGAAGTAATCCTGGCGGATAGGACGCAGTACGGTGGGAGCCGGCTTGCTGGCGAAGGGGGTCTGTCTGATGTTGCTTTGGTGACTGACACACCGCTTTCGCCAGCAAGCCGGCTCCCACATAAATCGTTGTGATCTGCTAGATTTTGCGGCGTTTTTCAAAACAGAAATAAAGACCCGGACGTGTTCCGGGTTCCGTGTATCAACCAAGGACACTTATGTCTCGACGCATATCCCCCGTCATACCCGGCTTCGGGCTGACGCTGGGCTACACCTTGGTGTACCTCAGCTTGATTGTGCTGATACCGCTTGCGGTCATGTTCATCCACGCTTCCCAGCTGACGGCCGAGCAGTTCTGGGCCATCGTCACGGCGCCTCGTGTGCTGGCTGCGCTCAAGCTGAGCTTTGGCACGGCGTTTTATGCGGCGATCATCAACGGCATCATCGGTACGCTGCTGGCCTGGGTGCTGGTGCGCTACACCTTCCCGGGACGCAAGATCATCGACGCGATGATCGACCTGCCCTTCGCGCTGCCCACGGCGGTTGCCGGTATCGCGTTGACCGCGCTGTACACCCCGGCGGGTCTGGTCGGCCAGTTCGCCACCGACCTGGGTTTAAAGATCGCCTACACGCCGTTGGGCATCACGCTCGCCCTGACCTTCGTCACCCTGCCGTTCGTGGTGCGGACCGTGCAGCCGGTGTTGGCCGACATTCCCCGTGAAGTCGAAGAAGCTGCCGCGTGTCTTGGCGCGCGCCCCCTTCAGGTGTTCCGTTACATCCTCGTCCCGGCATTGCTGCCTGCCTGGCTGACCGGTTTCGCGCTGGCCTTCGCCCGAGGCGTGGGCGAGTACGGCTCGGTGATTTTCATCGCCGGCAACATGCCGATGAAGACCGAAATCCTGCCGCTGCTGATCATGGTCAAGCTCGACCAGTACGACTACGCCGGCGCAACGTCCATTGGCGTGTTGATGCTGGTGGTGTCCTTCATTCTGTTGCTGCTGATCAACCTGTTGCAGCGACGCATCGAAACCCCTAACTGAGGAGGCGCACTATGTCGGGTCCATCGCTCATTGCCGCTTCCTCCGCCAACGCTGCCCGTCGGGGCAACGCGGTGTCGCGGCGCATTTTGATCGGCCTTGCCTGGCTGGTCTTTTCACTGTTTCTGTTGTTGCCCCTGTTCGTGGTGGTCAGTCAGGGCCTGAAAAACGGTCTGGGCGGATTCTTCACGGCCATCCTTGAACCGGACGCGCTGTCGGCGCTCAAGCTCACGGTGTACGCGGTGCTGATTTCCGTGCCGCTGAACGTCGTGTTCGGTGTCGCCGCAGCCTGGTGCGTGAGCAAGTACTCGTTCCGTGGCAAGGCGATTCTGGTGACGCTGATCGACCTACCGTTCTCGGTGTCGCCGGTCATCGCAGGTCTGGTTTATATCCTCATGTTCGGCGCCCGTGGCGTGTTCGGCCCGTGGCTTCAGGATCACGACATCCAGATCGTTTTCGCTTTGCCGGGTATCGTGCTGGCGACCATCTTCGTGACCGTGCCGTTCGTGGCCCGTGAGCTGATCCCGCTGATGCAGGAGCAGGGCACGCAGGAAGAAGAAGCGGCGCGTCTGCTGGGCGCCAACGGCTGGCAGATGTTCTGGCATGTGACCGTGCCGAACATCAAATGGGGCCTGATCTACGGCGTGGTGCTGTGTACCGCGCGGGCGATGGGCGAGTTCGGCGCGGTGTCGGTGGTGTCCGGCCACATCCGCGGCGTGACCAACACCCTGCCGCTGCATGTCGAGATTCTCTACAACGAGTACAACCACGTGGCTGCATTTGCCGTGGCGAGCCTGTTATTGATCCTTGCGCTGTTCATCCTGCTGCTCAAGCAGTGGAGCGAAGCGCGCATTAGCCGTCTGCGCCAAAGCGCGGCGGAGGAATAATTCATGTCGATCGAAGTCCGTAACGTCAGCAAGAATTTCAACGCCTTCAAGGCTCTCAACAGCATCAATCTGGACATCCAGAGTGGCGAGCTGGTGGCTTTGCTAGGCCCGTCCGGCTGTGGCAAGACCACGCTGCTGCGCATCATCGCGGGGCTTGAAACCCCCGATCAGGGCAGCATCGTGTTCCACGGCGAAGACGTCTCCGGTCACGATGTGCGTGATCGCAACGTCGGTTTCGTGTTCCAGCACTACGCGCTGTTCCGTCACATGACGGTGTTCGACAACGTCGCCTTCGGCCTGCGCATGAAGCCGAAAAACCAGCGCCCGAACGAAACCCAGATCGCCGCCAAGGTGCACGAACTGCTGAACATGGTGCAGCTGGACTGGCTGTCGGATCGCTACCCGGAGCAGTTGTCCGGTGGTCAGCGTCAACGTATCGCCCTGGCGCGCGCTCTGGCGGTGGAGCCCAAAGTGCTGCTGCTGGACGAGCCGTTCGGTGCGCTGGATGCCAAGGTGCGCAAGGAACTGCGTCGCTGGCTGGCGCGCCTGCACGAAGACATCAACCTGACTTCCGTGTTCGTGACCCACGACCAGGAAGAGGCCATGGAAGTCGCCGACCGTATCGTGGTGATGAACAAGGGCGTGATCGAGCAGATCGGTTCGCCGGGCGAGGTGTACGAGAACCCGGCCAGCGATTTTGTGTATCACTTCCTCGGCGACTCCAACCGCCTGCACCTGGGTGAAGACAACCACGTGCTGTTCCGTCCACACGAAGTGTCGCTGTCGCGTCATGAAGTGGAAGGGCACCACGCGGCTGAAGTGCGCGACATTCGCCCGCTCGGCGCGACCACGCGGGTGACGCTCAAGGCCGAGGGGCAGCCGGAGTTGATCGAAGTGGAAGTGGTGAAAGATCACGACAGCCTGATCGGTCTGGCGCGCGGGGAGACGTTGTTCTTCAAGCCGAAGGTCTGGCAGAAGGTTGCGAGCATTTAAGCCCGGCGAACCTAGACCTGTGGGATCCGTCTTGCTGGCGAAT
>CAURWS010000105.1:0-9008 GCA_963528485.1 uncultured Pseudomonas sp.
GAACTGGCGCTGGCGGGCTGCGGCATCGCCCTGCTGCCGGACTGGTTGATCGTCGATGACCTGGCCCAGGGGCGTCTGCTCGAATTGTTCGAAAGCACCCCGGCGTACCCGGACAACGCCAGGGGCGAGATTTCGGCGCTGTATCTGCCCAATCACCGGGGGTCAAAACGGGTAAAAGCGTTTATAGCGTTTATGCAGGAAATGCCAGGCGGCGCTCCACTATTGATGGGATAGCCAGTCATTGTTCTGTGGGGTGGTCATTCATACACAGCGTGTCTCGCCCGCAGGTGTATTGCGATGATCCCTCGACGTATTTTTCAAGTGCGCCATGGAATAAACCCATGTCGCCAAGTTCCAGTAGAACCGGCAAGCGTCTTTTTACCAAACATCGAACAATAGAAGTTGCCGGCGGCATCATCGCCCATGATGACGCCTATCGATAGACAGTATTTCTTGCTGGACTAGCGGCCTCCCTAGAATGAACCTCATCAGCAAGGCCGTCCCCTGACCTTCTTGCGCTACCCGATGAACTGGAGCCTGTCATGAAATACGCATTGTTTGCCGCCTTGTCGATGTTCAGTCTGTTTGCCACGGCCAACGATAGCGCCAGCACGGCTCCAGCCCAGGAGGCGCAGTACGATTACAGCCATGACCTGGACATCGCCAAGATCGTGCGCATCAGTAACGCCAACGCCGCAGGCAGCGAATGCGGCCCACTCAAGGCCCAGCTTGAATACGTCGACAGCAAGGGCGTGCGCCACAAACTGGAATACACCCGTCTGGGTGATGATTGTGGGAAAGGCTGAACTTCAAACAT
This sequence comes from uncultured Pseudomonas sp., assembly GCA_963528485.1. Taxonomy (GTDB): domain Bacteria; phylum Pseudomonadota; class Gammaproteobacteria; order Pseudomonadales; family Pseudomonadaceae; genus Aquipseudomonas. Next base: position 818 of record CAURWS010000105.1, read on the forward strand.
CCACGGTTAGGCCAAGCGTAATGATGAGTCTGTTTGTAATGCGTAAATCGACTATCGCTTTCGATAATAAGCCGTATTCAAAGCGACCATTTCCAATCGACCGATGTCACAACTTAAAGTGCGCTCAATACGCACTTTTTTGATGGGTCAAAGACCGCTGGAGCCCTCTCATGAAATACGCACTGTTTGCCGCGCTGTCTGTCTTCAGCGCCTTCGCCTCGGCCAATGGCACCCTCAACGCCGCACCCGAATCGGTGCCGCCTGCGGTGGAATACAACTACGCGCAGCACCTGGACATCGCCAGGGTCATCAGCATAACCAGCGACAGCAATGTATCCACGGCATGCGGCCCGGTTGAATCGCACATGGTCTATGTCGACAGCAAAGGCGTGACCCACAACATGGCGTATACCCGCCTGGGTGAAGGCTGCCAGAACGGCTGATTCGTCACGCAGGGTTCTGCACAGTCGGCAAATGGGGTTAGAGTAGACGCGCTGGCTCCACGCCTGCGCATTCAGGCCGTGGGGCGCTTTCCATTCAATTGACTGAAGGAAGTCCCGCGTGAATCAACCGTCTCACCCAGCGAAGATTGCCGAATTGATCGTCGACGCCATGCGCGACGGTCATAAGATCACCGAAATCCGCCCTGATTACATCCCCGCCGATGCCGCTGGAGCCTACGCGCTGCAACGGGAAATCCTGCGCCTGCGTGAGACCACCGTCGGCGGCTGGAAGGTCGGGTCCAAATCCACCAGCGGCGGCCCGATCAACGGCGCCCTGCTCCCCGAAGACGGCCTGTTTGCCAGCGGCAGCCAGGTAGAAATCGTCGACTATCCGCATCCGATTCTGGAACTGGAAATCGCCTTTCGCCTGAACCGCGAATTCGCGCCACGGACCGAGCCGTACTCTGATGAAGAGGTGCTTGCCAGCATCGGCTCCATGGGCGCGACTATCGAAATTGTTTCAAGTCGCTTCATTGCCTGGCCGAAAATAGATCCGCTCTTGGCGCTGGGCGATTTGCTCAACCACGGTGCGCTGATCGTTGGCGAGTTCGTGCCTTATGACCCCAGCTTCCCGTTTCTGGAACCTGCGCTGACCTTCACCTATGCCGACGAGGACATCGTGCCTGGCGACGGCGCTAACCCCGCGGGCGACCCGCGTCGTCTGCTACCGTGGCTGGTCAATCACCACACCCAGAATGGCCAGAGCGTGACGCCGGATCTGGTCATCACCACCGGTTCCTACACCGGCATGTACCTGACCAAGGGCCCGGGTGTGGCGGTAGGCGAGATTCGCGGGTTGCCGCCGGTTTCGGTGGAGCTGATCTGATGACTCCGTGCGGTCGCTGGCCTGTCGGTAACGCACGGTGACTGTGGGAGTGAGCTTGCTCACGAAGACGGACGGTAAACGACATGGATGTGTCGAGTCCGCCGACCCTTTCGCAAGCAAGCTCACCCCTACGGACCTGTTTGCGAATCCGCAATATCCGGCGACCGCAAGCGCCCTCACCCCTGCTTCCAATACCCCGGCCGGTTGTACACCTCCTTCAGGAATGCGATGAAAAACCGCACCTTCGCCGGCAGGTAATGCTGCTGCGGGTACACCCCCTGAATGTCGTAACTGGGCAGCGCGAACTCGTCCAGCACAGTCAACAGCGCCCCGCTCTCCACCTCGTTCTGAATCTCCCAGGTCGACCGCCAGCACAGGCCTAATCCGCGTTTCGCCCAGTCGTAAAGCAACTCGCCATCGTTGCAGTAGAGGTTGCCCGCAACCTTGATCGCCACCTGCTTGCCGTCGCGCTGAAAAGTCCAGCCGCGATGCTGCCCGCCTTGCAGATTGAACGACAGGCAGTTGTGCTCGGCCAGTTCCTCCAGCGTCTGCGGCAGGCCATGCTCGGCGAAGTACGCCGGGGAACCGCAGACCACGCGTTTGTTGGCGTAGAGCTTGATCGCCACATAGTTGGGGTCGAGCACCTCGCCGATGCGGATGCTCATGTCATAGCCCTCGCGCACCAGATCGACCACGTTGTCGGTGAGGTTGAACGACAGCTGCAAATCAGGAAAACGCGCCTGAAATTCCGGCGCGTGCGGGGCCACGTGTTGACGCCCGAAGCCTGCGGGCGCCGAGACGACCAGGTGCCCGCGCACGCTGCTTTCGTTCTCGCTGATGCTGGCGTCCAGCTCCTCGAACGACTGCAGCACCTGCTTGGCGTTCTCAAGGTAGGAGTCGCCCGCATCGGTCAGGGTCAGGCCGCGGGTGGAGCGGTGAATCAGCTTCACCCCCAGTCGATCCTCCAGCGCGCTCAGGCGTCGGCCCATGATCACCGGCGTCACCCCTTCGACCAGCGCTGCCGCGGCAAAACTGCCGTGGGTGGCGACCAGCACGTAGCTGCGCACCTCTGTGTAACGATCCATTCGATACTCCTGATACCGACAGAACTGCCAAAAGCAGCCATTCACAAAAACTTCAATTCAAATCACGCTGTTTACGTACAAAAAATATCGAACACGTATAAAAATCAAAAGCGTTCAGGAGACTAACAAATGACCATCATGAGAGCCATCGAAGCCGCCGTTCTGGTGATGCGTCGCGAAGGGGTTGATACCGCATTCGGTATCCCCGGCGCTGCCATCAACCCGCTGTACGCAGCGTTCAAGAAACTCGGCGGCATCGATCACGTGCTGGCCCGCCATGTCGAAGGCGCCTCGCACATGGCCGAGGGTTACACCCGCGCCATCGCTGGCAACATCGGTGTGTGCATCGGCACCTCCGGCCCTGCCGGCACCGACATGATCACCGGCCTGTACTCGGCCTCCGCCGACTCGATCCCGATCCTCTGCATCACCGGCCAGGCGCCACGTGCCCGTATGCACAAGGAAGATTTCCAGGCCGTCGACATCGCCAGCATTGCCGCGCCGGTCGCCAAATGGGCGACCACGGTCATGGAGCCAGGCCAAGTGCCGTACGTGTTCCAGAAGGCCTTCCAGCTGATGCGCAGCGGCCGTCCGGGCCCTGTGCTGATCGACCTGCCGTTCGACGTGCAGATGGCCGAGATCGAATTCGACATCGACGCTTACGAGCCGCTGCCGGTCATCAAGCCACAGGCCAGCCGCAACCAGATCGAAAAAGCCCTGACCCTGCTCAACGCTTCCGAGCGTCCGCTGATCGTCGCCGGTGGCGGCATCATCAACGCCGATGCGTCTGATGCACTGGTGGAGTTCGCCGAGCTGACCGGCATCCCGGTGATCCCGACCCTGATGGGCTGGGGCACGATTCCGGACGATCACCCGCAAATGGCCGGCATGGTTGGCCTGCAGACCTCCCATCGTTACGGCAACGCAACGATGCTGGAATCGGACATGGTGCTGGGCATCGGCAACCGCTGGGCCAACCGCCACACCGGCACCGTTTCGGTGTACAGCGAGGGGCGCAAGTTCATCCACGTCGACATCGAGCCGACCCAGATCGGTCGCGTTTTGACGCCGGACCTGGGCATCGTTTCCGACGCAGGCGCCGCTTTGGCGATGTTCCTGGAAGTCGCTCGCGAATGGCACACCGCCGGCAAGCTGAAAAACCGCAGCCAGTGGTTGGCCAGCTGCCAGGAACGCAAGCGCACCCTGCAGCGCAAGACCCACTACGACAACGTGCCGGTCAAGCCGCAGCGCGTCTACGAGGAGATGAACCAGTACTTCGGCAAGGACACCTGCTACATCAGCACCATCGGTCTGTCGCAGATCGCTGGCGCGCAATTCCTGCACGTGTACAAGCCGCGTCACTGGATCAACTGCGGTCAGGCAGGCCCGCTGGGCTGGACCATTCCGGCAGCGCTGGGCGTGGCCAAGGCCGACCCGAGCCGCAAGGTCGTCGCGCTGTCAGGCGACTACGACTTCCAGTTCATGATCGAAGAGCTGGCCGTGGGCGCGCAGTTCAAGCTGCCGTACATCCACGTCGTGGTGAACAACTCATACCTGGGGCTGATCCGTCAGGCGCAGCGCAACTTCGACATCGATTACTGCGTGCAACTGGCGTTCGACAACATCAACGCCCCTGAGCTGGAAGGCTATGGCGTGGACCACATCGCGGTCGCCGAAGGCCTGGGCTGCAAGGCCATTCGTGTCAGCGACCCGTCGCACATCCAGGCCGCGTTCGCCGAAGCCACCAGCCTGATGCAGCAATACAGCGTGCCGGTCGTGGTCGAGGTCATCCTGGAACGTGTCACAAACATCGCGATGGGCACCGAGATCAACGCGATCAACGAATTCGAGTCGCTGGCCGACACCCGCGCCGACGCGCCAACCGCCATCAGCCTGCTCGACTGATCGACGCCACCGAATAAAGAGAAGAAGGAGCGAACCATGCCACGTTTGTGCGCCAACCTGTCCATGCTGTTCACCGAGCTGGACTTTCTGCAACGCTTCGAAGCTGCGGCCAACGCCGGGTTCAGCGGGGTCGAGTACCTGTTTCCGTACGACTTCAGCTCGGCGCAAATCAAGGCCGAACTGGACGCTAACGGGCTGACCCAAGTGCTGTTCAACCTGCCTGCCGGCGACTGGGCCAAGGGCGAGCGCGGGATTGCCTGCCACCCGGACCGGGTCGAGGAGTTCTACGCCGGGGTCGATCTGGCCATTGCTTACGCCAAGGTGTTGGGCAACACCCAGGTCAACTGCCTGGCCGGGATCAAGCCACAGGGTTTCGATGATGCACTGATCGAAAAGACCTTCGTCGACAACCTCAAGTACGCGGCCGACAGGCTGCAGGCTCAGGGCATCGATCTGGTCATGGAAATGATCAACACCCTCGACATTCCGGGTTTCTACCTCAACACCACGGCCCAGGCCCTGGCGATCCGCGAGAAAGTCGGCAGCCGCAACCTGTCGCTGCAGTACGACATCTATCACATGCAGATCATGGAAGGGGATCTCGCCCGGACCCTGGAAAAGAACCTGCCGGTGATTCGCCACGTGCAACTGGCCGACAACCCAGGGCGCCACGAGCCGGGGACTGGCGAGATCAACTACGGGTTCCTGTTCGGGCACCTGGACAAGCTGGGTTATCGCGGCTGGGTCGGCTGTGAATACAAGCCGTTGACCACCACGGAAGCGGGGCTTGGCTGGTTGAAGACTCATAACCTGATCTAAGCGCTACGCCGACCGGGTTCCGACGCACGACTGGATCTGGAACTCGATCACGCTTCTGCCCGTAGGGCGTAGGAGCCGCCGGGGTGGCTCCTACGGCCTGCGGCCAGAATCAAAAGCAGGATCGCAGCAACAACAGAATTTCAGCGAATACCTAAATCGTGTTCGCTTCTCCAACACAAGAGGAACATCTCATGGCTAACATCGGTGTCATCGGCACCGGCATCATGGGCCTGCCCATGGCAGAAAACCTGCAGAAAGCAGGTCACCAACTGTTCCTGTCCAAGCACTTCGTCGCCCCGCCCGCCTCCCTGGTTGAAGGTGGCGCGACCGTTTTGAGCAACCCACGTGAAGTGGCGCAGGAAGCTGAATTCATCATCGTCATGCTGCCTGACACCCCTCAGGTCAACGACGTGCTGTTCGCAGAGAACGGCCTGAGCGAAGGTACCGGCGCAGGAAAAGTGGTGATCGACATGAGCTCGATCTCCCCTTCGGCCACCAAGGCGTTCGCGCAAAAGATCAACGCAACCGGCGCGCAATACCTCGACGCCCCGGTATCGGGCGGTGAAGTCGGCGCCAAGGCTGCGACCCTGAGCATCATGGTCGGCGGCAATCAGGGCACCTTCGACCGCGCCCTGCCGCTGTTCCAGACCATGGGCAAGAACATCACCCTGGTCGGTGGCAACGGTGATGGCCAGACCGCCAAGGTTGCCAACCAGATCATCGTCGCCCTGAACATTCAGGCGGTGGCCGAAGCCCTGCTGTTCGCCTCGAAAAACGGCGCGGACCCGGCCAAGGTGCGTGAAGCGCTGATGGGTGGTTTTGCTTCCTCGAAGATCCTCGAAGTGCACGGCGAGCGCATGATCAAAGGCACCTTCAACCCGGGTTTCCGCATCGCCCTGCATCAGAAGGACCTGAACCTGGCTCTGGAAGGCGCACGGGAGCTGAGCCTGAACCTGCCCAACACCGCCAACGCCCAGCAAGTGTTCAGCACCTGCGCGGCACTGGGCGGCAGCGGCTGGGACCATTCGGGCCTGATCAAAGGGCTTGAACACATGTCGAACTTCTCGATTCGTGGCGATCACAAGCCGGATTGAGTGTGACGCTGCGTATTTGGCGTTGTAGGAGTGAGCAAGCTCACTCCTACAGATTATTTTTCAAATAAAAAGCCAGGCTCTCTCTCGGGAGCCTGGCTTTTTGTTTGTGATGTCGCTGAATCAGAACACGTTGATCGGATAATCGGCGATCAAGCGAAACTCTTTGGCGTCGCCATCCGGCTGGTCGCCGTTGGCGGTGTGCCAGGCCTGACGCATGCGCAGCGACAAATCTTTGGCCGGACCCGACTGCACCACATACTTAGCTTCCAGGTTGGTTTCGTGATGCTTGCCATCATCACCATAACCGCCGTAGGTGCTGTTGGAAGGCAAGTGCGAACCGTCAATGTCGTCGCCATTAACATAACGAACCATGAAACTCAAACCCGGTACGCCATAACTTGCCATGTTCAAGTCATAGCGGGCCTGCCAGGATTTTTCACCCGGGCCGTTGAAGTCGGAATATTGAATGGAGTTGGCGAGGAAGATCGAGTCGCCGGTATCACCTGCCCCGTTATTACCAAAAGCCACATAGTCGAAGGGTGTATCGCCGTGAACTTTCTGGTACGCCAGGGTAATGGTGTGGGCAGTCAGGAAAGAATAAGCCGCTGCCAGGGACCACGTGGTGTTATTGATATCACCGGCCTTGGCCGCGCCTGCGTCAGTGGTGCGATAGATGTTGAAGTCGAAGTTCACTGACTGTGTATCGGTCATTGGCAAGGTGTAGTTGGCGTTACCGTAGTACTGGTGCCAGACATCCTTGAGGTCCGATCCATACAGGCTGAACGTCAGGTTGTCGTTGACCATGTACTTGCCGCCGGCGTAATCGATGCTGCTCGCCTCGACGTTGGCGTAGGCCGCCCAGATACCGTGATCGTTGTTGGTGGTGACCGGGCCGTTACTGCCGGTGAAGTGGCCGCCATCGAGTTCCAGGTTGGCGATGTCGCTGCTCAGGATATTGAAACCCGTTGCGGTCTGCGGGAACAGACGCGAGCCACCGGCGGCGAAGACCGGCGCCTGGGGCTGAAGGTTGCCGTAGCGCAGTTCGGTCTTGGAAATGCGCATCTTGATCGCGCCGCCCGCCGTGCCGTAGTCGTCTTGCGGGTTGCCGTGGCTGTCCACAGGCAGGTTACCGGTGCCGGTGGTGCCGCCACCGCCGTCGAGCTTGATGCCCCAGTAGCCGTAGGCGTCGACGCCGAAACCGACCGTGCCCTGGGTGAAGCCTGAACTGAAATTACCCAGCACGCCCTGGGTCCAGTCCTTGCTGTCATCCTTGCCGTTCTTGTTGTCGCGGTTGAAATAGTAGTTCTTCAGATGCACCGTCAGGCTGCTGTCTTCGACAAAGCCCTTGGCGTCGGACTGATCACTGACAACCCCTGCCGATGCCAGTTGGCTCACACCCAGCGAAACCGCGAGGGTTACGAGGTTCCATTTCACAAACGTCATTGTTATCCCCTGTCTCAATTAAGGCCCAACGTTCCGCAAACCCTGAGATGCGAGGCATCCTCCTGAGTTCAGGCGAAGTAAGAAACGGTGGAATTCGCGCTATGGCAGAAGGGCTAAAACTTCAAGACCGTAATCAATAGTCACGGCAACACTACAGGCTTACGGCCCGTTTCTTTATTGTTTCTGCGAAGCGTATGGCGCTCCGATTTGTCGCGGTTATGCTCCTCGCAACGAAAAAACTTGTAACATTTTTCCGCCGGGCGGTTCATGAATGGGTCGTGATAGTCACTATCGATCTTCGTAATAGTTCGAATGTAGCCTGCGGTGTTACCTTTGTCGGCGATGAAGCACACGAATCAATGGCCTGATGAATCCGCAGCATCAGGCGATCGAATCTTGCTCCACTTCATCATTCCTTTGGTAAGACTTTTTTAGCCACCCCACGTCAGTGTGGTGGCTTTTTTTATTAAATAATTATTTATGTTCGTTGCACTATCCGGTTAATCCACCGTATTG
>CAURWS010000106.1:0-8964 GCA_963528485.1 uncultured Pseudomonas sp.
AGACCCATCCCACTCGATAACTAGAAAATTCCTACTCCCGTCAATGCGAGACTCAAATTCGCTGACAGACGAATGTCGTCGAATCAACCCCTCGAACGCATTCCTTTGCCCGCATAAACCCATGCATTGACGCAAGTGTCGTCGCTGACGGCTCAGGGAGTGTTCATGTCATTCAACATCGCGGTCGCTGGCTTGCACGCGGCCCACAAACGAATGGAAGTGGCGGGCAACAACATCGCCAACGTCGGTACCACAGGCTTCAAATCCTCTCGGGCAGAATTCTATGACGTCTACTCATCATCCATGCTCGGCGGCTGTGGCAATGCCGTCGGCGACGGGGTGCGGCTCGCCAATGTCTCGCAGGACTTCAAGGCGGGTGGGGTGGTGTCCAATTCAGGCAGGGCGCTGGACATGCGCATCCAGGGCAAGGGCTTTTTCGTCATGAGCGACAACGGCGCGATCAGTTATGGCCGCTCCGGCGCGTTTCTCAAGGACGCTGAAAATTATGTGGTGGATGCAAACGGCAGCCGCTTGCAGGGCTATGCCGTGACCGCCGACGGCAACGTGATTCGCGGCGTGCGAACGGACCTTAAAATCGACAACGCCAACATGGCGCCCGCAGCCACAGGCAAGATCGAGCAGGTGATCAATCTGGACTCCACCGAAACCTCGCTGGCGGCGATCCCGCGTTTCAACGTGAACGATCCGCGCACCTGGACACGCATGACCACGCAGACCGTCAAGGATGCCGGGGTGCCCGAGGTGAAGGAGGTCAAGGTCAAGAATGCGGATGGCACTGAAACTGTCCGTGTCGCCGCCAGGGCGGCAATACCGCCGCAGGATCACGAACTCAAGCAGTATTTCGTAAAGACCGACGACAAGAACTGGACCTCTTACATCCTGATCGATGGGGTGAACCCTCTCGATCCGAGCACCCTGTCGCCACTGGAGGTGGGCCTGTACACGCATGCCAACGGCAAGACCCATCTGTCCGGCAATCAGGCTGCGGTAAGGCTGGAAAAGAACGATGATCTGTCCTTGCACGGCTGGCAGCCGGCAATCAACGTCAATGGCAGCTGGACGCCAAGCCCCGCGGCCAACACCGGGGCTATTGCGTTGCCGCTCAATGATGCCAACGGCGCCTTGCTCAATCCGGCAGATCCTGTGATGCCGCGTCCGGTGCCGACCTTTGATCTCGCCGATATCACCACCTACAACAAACCCTTCACCAGCGCGATTTTCGACAGCCTGGGGGTGCGCCACGAATTGACGCAGTACTACGTCAAGGACGGCAGCAACAGCTGGAAGATGCACGTGCTGATCGATGGCCGTCATCCTCAGGACCCTGATCGCACCGACCCATTGACCGCCAGCGTGCTGTTCAATGCCGACGGTTCGATGCAGACGCTCACGGGTGGGCCGGGGCTCGTGGCGAGCAACGGCAAATTGACGCTCAATGGCTGGGTGCCTGCCAAGCCGCTGGAGGGCAGCAAGGTGGGTGGCCGCTGGGGCAGCAATGGCGCCATCGGCAACAGCGACGGTATCGTGCTGGATCTGAGCAAACTGACGCAGTACCGCGCGGCAACCGGGAGCACTGACGTGATCGTCGACGGTAACCCGGCAGGCAGCGCGAATCAACTGTCCATCGACAAGAACGGCATCATGAGCGTCGGCTACAGCAACGGTCTGAGTCGCAAGATCGGTCAAGTGATGCTCGCCAGCTTCGCCAACGAGCACGGGCTGCAACCGGTAAGCAATACCCGCTGGATCGAAAGCGCCGACTCAGGCGTTGCCAACTATGAAGAGCCGGGCATTGGGTCTCTGGGAAGTATCGTCAATCACTCGCTGGAGGGCTCGAACGTTGACCTGCAAGCCGAGTTGGTGGAATTGATCCAGGCGCAGACCGCGTATCAGGCCAACTCGAAAACCCTGTCCACGGAAGCGGAGTTGATGCAGACCCTGATCCGCGCGACCTGATCGACGCAGCCCTGTAGTAGTACGGCCGGGCGGCGTTCCGTTTGCCGGCGGCAGCGGGTTCGAAGACGCCACCGCCGGCAAGCCGTGCTGCTACAGCACAGAGCGCGCACCCCCCCAAAATATCCGCTACATCGAACAATCCGAATTCACAAACCCGCCGCTCACCTTGGCCCAGCCCTTGCCGGGGCTGGTCTGGGCGCAGACGGTCTTGTGCTTGCCCTGCCACGGGCATTTTTTGAGTAATTTAATCGCGGGCGCCAGCAGGTATCGAACGAGCTGCTGCCCGCAAACTAATTGATGTGTGGCAGGAGGGTATTAATTGTCAAAAGTCTGGAGTGAAGATCTGACCGTTAGCGAGTTGGATTGCTTCAATGCCTTTTGTTCCGTTATACCAGTCCTTAAGAATCACGCCGCTAGTTCTGTCTCCTTTTGCCACGCTTTCTGCTGAAAATACATAGACGTCGTTTCCATCTCTATAAGTGTACAGATCTATCACGCTTTTTACATTTTGAAGAATCAGCGTGTCTCTCCCTCCTTTGCCTGTATCTTGAATCTCTACCATTGACTTCGCAGGGACATAATATGTGTCGCTTCCCTCGCCGCCGTCGGCATAGCACGAGTTGAAGATGTTTATACGATCATCTCCGTGATCCCCATATAGCGTACACATTGGTCCGTTACCGTTAATTTGGTCATTGCCGTTGCCTCCGTAAGCTGTGGCTGAAAAAACGTGGATGGTATCGTTGCCATTTTCACCATATGCGATGCTCCGGCTTTCATCTTCGCTGCTTTTGATATTAGTAGCCGGATCGTAGTGAATTTTGCTGCTTGTGAAAATGGTGTCATTTCCGTCTCCGCCATAGATCAAGTCCCTGGCAGGTTCAGTTTTCTCGGGCTCCATCCACTTTACGGGGCCCATTCTTGTTGTAGTAACCGAATTAGTATCTTTATTGCCAGCTAACAGATCATCGCCACCACCTCCATGAATGGTGTCGTTGCCAGGCCCTCCTTCAATTTGATTGTTTCGGTCGTCGCCAATGAGGATGTCATCGAACATGCTACCCTTTAGATTGTGAATAAACCTCAGTTCGTCTCCTTCAGCATCTCCACCCTTGCCGCGACCAGTTGTCAGATTTATTTCGACAGCGCTTGAGCTGGACATATACCAGGCGGAGTTGGTGCCAACCCAGCCATCAATTTTGTCAGCACCAGGGCCGCCAATGATGTTGTCGTCAAATACCCCTCCCTTGATGGTGTCTGAGAACTTACTGCCTTCAATGATTTCGATCTGAAAGTGGTAGCCGCTCACTTGAATGTTGGCGCCGGATGTCTGATTGGCATAGGTGATCACATCGTAACCACCAGATCCTCTCAGGAAGGGCATGCCGACGTTGCTGTCTGCGACGAAAATATCTGAGAGCTTCGTTCCTTCGATTTCCTCAATGCTCGTAAACGTATCTCCTTGTGCGTACCCGCTATGATTGCCCGTGGTGAAATCAAAAGTTATAGCAGTCGGGCTATCTGTGTAGGATGCAGTATCTTTCCCGTTGCCACCCGTTAACTCGTCGGCTCCATCGCCTCCAAATAGAGTGTCATCTTTTTCTCCGCCTATAAGCCGGTCGTTTCCAGCGTGCCCATACAATTTGTTCCATCCGCTTGTAGAACCGACGATGTAGTTGTCCTCTTTGTTACCATGTCCTATGAACGATCTAGGTATCATGCTGAAGAAGTATAAGCTTTCAACATTGTCGGGTAGTGTGTAGGTGTCTTTAGATGTTTGTATGAGATCGCTTCCTTCGTTCGCTTTTTCTATAACTCGCACTTCTTCAGGTGAGTAGAGGCTAACAACGTAATGATCGTCACCTTGACCACCTTATAATGTACCGGCCAGCTTTGTGTCGATTCTATCCTTAAAGCGGCTGCCTATAATGTTATGAACTTTAATCAGCGTATCTCCAGCGGCGTATCCTCCGGTGTTAGGGTGGTGACCATTCGTTTCTATGTCGATCCCAGAAGGGGAGTCCTCATAGCTGATCGTCAACGATTTGTCGTGTGTGCCATCGAAGCTTTCAATTTCGTTAGTGGCTTTCTTAACGTTCATGCGATTCTCCTAGTATTGTTTTGTTGGTTGTTGTGCTACTAGGTACGTTGCTGATTTCTCGTAGAATGGCAATTGGGTAATTTCCGATAGGGCTGTCGGAAACGTCTGAACGTAAAATTGTAAGAGTGTGCGTGGCTTCTTACTGAGGAGCCATATGGGTATCCATTAAAGTGCGGGCCAGGCAAGAGATGGTAGGGCCTTTACGTGACCAGCTTTATCGCTTGGGATTGGGGGGGCAGTCATTCGCTGGAGGGGGCAAGAGTCAGCTTGAACGGCGAGTTGTTGGAATTGATACAGGCGCAGACGGCGTACCAGGCCAATTCGAAAACGTTGTCGACCAAAGCGGAGTTGATGCAGACGTTGATCAGGGCGACCTGATCGGTGGGTGGCCTCCATGGTAGACGTGCCGACGAATCTGCGGCGGGCGCTGGACCTGTAGGAGCAAGATTCAAATCGAACAATCCGACTTCACAAACCCGCCACTCACCTTGGTCCAGCCCTTGCCGGGGCTGGTCTGGGCGCAGACGGTCTTGTGCTTGCCCTGCCACAGGTAATAAGGCGCGGGAGCCGCGAGGCTCAGGGTCGAGCAGGTCGCAATCATAAAGAGCAGGGCGGCACGAGAGCCGAGCAGGGCGGTACGCAAACGCATGACGGTTTCCCGTTGATAAAAGGTCAATAAGCCAGACGCTGCAATTATCGCTCCTCGTACGCAAGTTTTTTGGCGGCGATGCCTCTCGATCCTGCCGAAAGCGGCGGTCTGCCGTCGCGTCATCATCCGGCGCTTTCGGCGGGGCCGGTTTTGCCCCCGTATCCATTGGAAAATCAGCACTTTGTATCGCGCCTGAAAAACTGGCGCGATCATTGCTATGTCCTGCTCAGTACAGCTACAGGCGGCAAGCGTCTGTCGGAGGAGGAAGACTGTGGACAAGTTGCTTTACGTGGCCATGAGCGGGGCGTCGGAAAACGCCATTGCGCAAAAGGCCCATGCCAACAACCTGGCGAACGTCTCGACCAACGGATTTCAGCGCGACCTCGAACAGGCCCGCTCGATGCCGGTGTTTGGCGAGGTCAACCCGTCGCGCGCCTATGCCATGAGCGAGCGTCCGGGCACCGACTTCAGCCAGGGTTCGATGATCGACACCGGTCGTGAACTGGACGTTGCCGTCAAGGGCAATGGCTGGATGGCGGTCCAGACCCCCGACGGCGGCGAAGCCTACACCCGCACTTCGAGCATGAACATTGACGCCCTGGGCGTGCTGCGTGATGGCAATGGTTTGCCGGTCATGGGCAACAGCGGGCCGATTGCCGTGCCGCCTCAGCAGCAGATCGAGATCGGCGCCGACGGCACGATCAGCGTCCGCTCGCTGGGTGAAAGCCCGCAGGTCATGGCGCAGATCGACCGCATCAAGCTGGTCAAGCCAGACCTTTCGAACATGGAAAAAGGCCCCGACGGTCTGATGCACACCAAAGACGGCAAACCGGCGCAGGCCGATGCCGATGTGCAGGTTGAATCCGGGTTTCTGCAGTCGAGCAACGTCAACGCCGTCGAGGAAATGACCTCGGTACTGGCGTTGTCCCGCCAGTTCGAACTGCACATCAAGATGATGAAGACCGCCGAGCAGGATGACGAGTCGATGGCTCGCGTCTTGCAAATGGGCTAATGACTGACAGCTTGCGCCGACAATTCGGCGCTCGAGGAGATTAACAATGCTTCCGGCACTTTATGTGGCTAAAACCGGCCTGGCGGCTCAGGACACCAACCTGACCACCATTTCCAACAACCTGGCCAACGTTTCGACCACGGGTTTCAAAAGCGATCGCGCTGAATTCCAGGACCTGCTGTATCAGATCAAGCGCCAGCCAGGCGCGCAGTCCACTCAGGACAGCGAACTGCCGTCGGGTCTGCAACTGGGTACCGGTGTGCGCATCGTCGGCACGCAGAAGAACTTCACTGCCGGTAGCCTGCAGACCACCAACCAGCCGCTGGACATGGCGGTGAACGGTCGGGGTTTCTTCCAGATTCGCCAGCCCGACGGCACTGTCGCCTACACCCGCGACGGTACTTTCCACCTGGACCAGAACGGCCAGATCGTGACCGCCAACGGCTACGCGCTGGAGCCTGCGATCGTTGTTCCACAGGATTCGCAGACCTTCACCGTCGGCGAAGACGGCACCGTGTCGGTGACCACGTCGACCGCCACTGCGACTCCGCAGGTGATCGGCAACATCCAGACCGCCGACTTCATCAACCCGGCCGGCCTGCAGTCTCAAGGCGGCAACCTGTACCTGGAAACCGCTTCCAGCGGCGCGCCGCAAGTGGGTACGCCGGGCCTGAACGGTCTGGGCGTGGTCAAGCAGAACACCCTGGAAAACTCCAACGTCAGCACCGTTGAAGAGCTGGTGAACATGATCACCACTCAGCGCGCCTACGAGATGAACTCCAAAGTGATCTCCACCGCCGACTCGATGCTGCAGTACGTCACCCAGAACCTGTAAACGGAAACTGAACGACCTGATGTCCTGTAACGAAACACCTGATCAATTCGATGGGGCGCCTGAACAACGCCTGCTACACCGCGAGGTTTTAAGTGTCATGAAACGGCTTTCTGTACTGCGGCTTTCCCTGTTGGCAGCCCCGCTTTGCGGTATCGCGCTGTTGACCGGTTGCGTTGCGCCTTCGGCCAAACCCAATGACCCTTACTACGCGCCAGTGTTGCCACGAACGCCGCTGCCTGCAGCGGCCAACAACGGCTCGATCTATCAGGCCGGTTTCGAGCAGAACCTCTATGGCGATCGCAAGGCCTACCGGGTCGGTGACATCATCACCATCACCCTGTCGGAGAAAATGGCTGCCAGCAAGGCCGCCAACTCCAGCCTGAGCAAGACCAGCAAGACCAGCGTTGGTCTGACCTCGCTGTTCGGCGCAGGCGTGAGCACCAATAACCCGGTGGGCGGTGGCGACCTGAGCCTGGACGCCGGTTACACCGGTGATCGGGCCACCAAGGGCGCGGGTACTGCGGCGCAGAGCAACACCTTGACCGGCTCGATCACCGTGACCGTGGCCGATGTCATGCCCAACGGCATCCTGTCGGTACGTGGCGAGAAGTGGATGACCCTCAACACCGGTGACGAACTGGTGCGCATCGCGGGCCTCATCCGCGCCGACGACATCGCCACCGACAACACCGTATCGTCCACTCGCGTGGCCGATGCGCGCATCACGTATTCCGGTACAGGGGCGTTTGCCGATACCAGTCAGCCAGGCTGGTTCGACCGATTCTTCCTGAGCCCCTTGTTCCCTTTCTGATACCGGGATAGCCATGATCACGTTCAAGCAACTGATAGCGGCAGCGTTGCTCTCTCTCACGGCGGTCGGCGCAGTACAGGCCGAACGTCTGAAGGACATCGCCAGCATCTCCGGCGTGCGTACCAACCAATTGATCGGTTACGGTCTGGTGGTGGGTCTGAACGGTACGGGTGACCAGACCACCCAGACCCCGTTCACCCTGCAGACCTTCAACAACATGCTCTCGCAGTTCGGCATCAAGGTGCCGGCCGGCTCGGGTACCGTGCAGCTGAAAAACGTCGCGGCGGTGGCGGTGTATGCCGACCTGCCGCCGTTCGCCAAGCCCGGTCAGCAGATCGACATCACCGTGTCGTCCATCGGTAACTCGAAAAGCCTGCGCGGCGGTGCGCTGTTGATGACCCCGATGAAGGGTATCGACGGCAACGTCTACGCGGTCGCTCAGGGCAACCTGGTGGTTGGCGGTTTTGACGCGGAAGGCCGTGACGGCTCCAAGATCACCGTCAACGTTCCGTCCTCGGGTCGTATCCCGGGTGGTGCGTCGGTTGAACGCGCCGTGCCGAGCGGTTTCAACCAGGGCAACTCGCTGACCCTGAACCTGAACCGCAACGATTTCACCACCGCCAAGCGCATCGTCGACAAGATCAACGACATGCTCGGCCCTGGCGTCGCTCAGGCCGTGGACGGCGGTTCGGTGCGGGTCACCGCGCCCCTGGACCCTAACCAGCGCGTCGATTATCTGTCGGTGCTGGAAAACCTGGAAATCGATCCGGGCCAGACTTCGGCCAAGGTCATCATCAACTCGCGCACCGGCACCATCGTCATCGGCCAGAACGTCAAGGTATCGCCAGCGGCTGTGACCCACGGCAGCCTGACCGTGACCATCACCGAAGACCCTGTGGTCAGCCAGCCGGGTGCGTTCTCCAACGGCCAGACCGCTGTTGTGCCGCGCTCCAAGATCAATGCCCAGCAAGAGCTGCACCCGATGTTCAAGTTCGGTCCTGGCACGACGCTTGATGAGATCGTTCGGGCAGTCAACCAAGTGGGCGCAGCGCCTGGCGACTTGATGGCGATTCTCGAAGCACTGAAACAGGCTGGCGCACTGCAAGCCGACCTGATCGTGATTTAAGGCTTTCGGTTTAAAGGAACGGGCATGAGTATTCCAAGCGGCGGAACCAGCAATGTCGATTCGGGGGCGTATACCGACCTCAATCGTCTGGCCGCCTTGAAGAACGGCGACCGCGAAAGCGATGCGAACCTCAAGAAGGTGGCGCAGGAATTCGAGTCGCTGTTCGTCAGCCAGATGCTCAAGGCCATGCGTTCGGCCAACGAAGTGCTGGCCAAGGACAACCCGATGAACACCGCCGCCACCCGGCAGTATCAGGACATGTACGACCAGCAGCTGGCCGTGAGTATGTCCCGGGAGGGCGGGGGTATCGGTCTGCAGGACGTGCTGATGCGTCAGTTGTCCAAGACCAAGACCACCGAAGTGGCGCCTGCCACCTTGACCAACGGCGCTGCCGCAGCGCACCAACACGCCTGCGACCGACAGCACTGCACAGTCGCAGACCGCGCTGGCTAC
>CAURWS010000107.1:0-8939 GCA_963528485.1 uncultured Pseudomonas sp.
TCCACAAACAACTGCGCCGGCTTGGTCAGCTGCGAACGACGCAGCCACGCCGCTGACAACCCGGAACCGGTCACCTGCTCGGCCAGCGGCACGCACACCACTTTCTGCCCGTCATAGGTGTAATCGGATTTCGGTCGGGTCACCAGAATCGAGAAACCAAAGCCACGCCCCACCATGCCCCGGACCATCTCGATGGACGGCGAGCTGAACTGGATGTGCGGGGTCAGGCCGCGTTCTTCGAAGATGCTGACGAAATAGGTCCGGCTCGGCTGCACGTCGAGCAACACCATTGGCTCAAGCACCAGATCGTTGAGCGAAACCTTGGCCTGATTGGCAAAGCGGTGCCCTTCCGGCAACAGCGCATAGGGTTGCTGCGGCGCCATCAGCGGCATGGTGTCGATGGTGCTGTCCAGGTCATGCTCGTAGAGGATCGCCAGATCAATGCTGCCCGACGTCAGCCCCTGCACCAGGTCCTGCTGCTCGCCATCGCGCATGCGGATTTCCACCCCCGGCCAGCGATCGCGAAAGCCTGCAATCAGGCGCGGCAGGTACAGCGGCGCCACGGTTTCGAAGCAGCCGATGTCGATCTGCCCGGCCACCACGTCGTTGTCCGCCAGGGCGTTCTGCTCGAACTCGTGGGCCACGCGGAGCAGCTCCTGGGCCTTGCGATAGAAACGTGCGCCGCTGGGGGTCAGTGATACGCCCTGGGCGTGGTGCCGAATGAACAGCTGCACGGCAAAGCTTTCTTCCAGATGCTTTATCGCGGTGGAGACCGAAGGCTGCGCGATGTACAGCTTGCGCGAGGCCTCGGCGACGCTGCCGCACTCCACGGTGGTGACGAAATACTTGAGTTGTCGCAGGTTGTAGGCTGCCATTGCTACCTCGAACGGGGTGAGGCGTGACCTCGGATCATGCGCGTCATTCTGCGATGTTCATGCCACTTGGGAAACAAGCAAATTCCTGCCCCTTGATGCTAAAAAACCTGACCTCAAAGCAGTGCACGCAGGCACCACAAAGGTGCATCGCAGGCGAGTTTTTTTATCGATAGCGACCACATTTTTACTAATTTCCTGCCCTTCCCACATCCCCCACTATCGGCACCACTGATCGTTTACATGGCCCGCAGAGGCCATCGAAGGAGTGTGCAGTGACGGACTTCAACCGCTGGCAACATCTGGCGCAAACGCAACGTTTCATCGACTCGGCGCTGGTCGCCGGCAAATCCCATCAGGCGCTGAGCGGCGAAACCTTCGCGGTGATCAACCCGGCCACCAACGCCTTGCTGGCCAACGTGGCAGCGTGCTCGGATGCCGACGTCGATGCCGCCGTGCGCATCGCTCGCGCACGTTTCGAGAGCGGCCCCTGGGCGCGCATGCAACCTCGGGAGCGCAAGGGGATTCTGTTGCGTCTGTCGGATCTGATTCTGGCCCATCGTGAGGAACTCGCGCTGCTCGACTCCCTGAGCATGGGCAAGCCGGTGATGGACGCCTACAGCATCGACGTGCCGGGCGCTGCCGGGGTGTTTGCCTGGTACGCCGAGAGCCTCGACAAGCTGTACGACCAGGTCGCACCTACCGGCCCTGGCACTCTGGCCACCATCACCCGCGTGCCGCTGGGGGTGATCGCTGCCGTGGTGCCGTGGAACTTTCCGCTGGACATGGCCGCCTGGAAACTCGCCCCGGCACTGGCTGCGGGCAACAGCGTAATCCTCAAGCCTGCCGAGCAGTCACCCTTCTCGGCCCTGCGTCTGGCCGAACTGGCCCTGGAAGCGGGCGTGCCCGAGGGCGTGTTCAACGTTATCACCGGCCTGGGCGAGCACGCCGGTCGTGCCCTGGGCCTGCACCCGGATGTCGACGCGCTGGCCTTCACCGGCTCCACTCAGGTCGGCAAATACTTCATGCAGTACGCCGCGCAGTCGAACCTCAAGCAGGTGTGGCTCGAGTGCGGCGGCAAGAGCCCGAATCTGGTGTTCGCCGACTGTCAGGACCTCGACCTGGCCGCCGAGAAAGCCGCGTTCGGCATCTTCTTCAATCAGGGCGAGGTGTGCTCGGCCAACTCGCGCTTGCTGGTGCAGCGTTCGATTCATGATGAATTCGTCGAGCGCCTGATCGACAAGGCGCGCCACTGGCAGCCGGGTGACCCGCTGAATCCGGCCAGCAAGATGGGCGCCATCGTCGACACCGCGCAAGCTGCGCGGGTGATGGAATCCATCGGTGAAGCCAGCCGCAGCGGCGCGCAACTCGTGGCTGGCGGCGACCGCATGGTGATCAACGGTTCGGACAATTTCATCCAGCCGACGCTGTTCACTCATGTCACGCCGGACATGCGTTTGTCCCGCGAAGAAGTGTTCGGCCCGGTGCTGGCGATCACCCCGTTCGATGATGAGGATCAGGCCGTGCACATGGCCAACGATCACATCTACGGGCTCGCGGCCTCGGTGTGGAGCGACGACCTCAATCGCGCCCATCGCGTGGCCAGCCGCCTGAATGCCGGGACGGTGTCGGTCAATACCGTCGACGCGCTGGACGTCTGCGTGCCCTTCGGCGGCGGCAAACAGTCGGGCTTCGGACGCGACCTGTCGCTGCACTCCTTCGACAAGTACACCCAGCTGAAAACCACCTGGTTCCAGCTGCGCTGAGCCGTTGGCACAGAACTTGAGCGCGTCCCGCAGGCAACGCGCCCTGTAGCAGCACGGCTTGCCGGCGGTGGCGTCTTTGAAAACGCTATCGCCGGCAAGCCGTGCTGCTACAGGGCGGTGGCGGTCTTGAGGACGCTATCGCCGGCGAGCCGGACTACTACAGAGAGTTCGCTGCGTTCAAGCACCATTCATGTCCCGGCCTTTTCGCCGGGGCGCTACGTGAGTAACCCATCATGAGCAACAACGACTCCCGAGCGGCAACCCTCGAACTGAGCACCATCCAGCCGATTGCCAGCGACCAGCGTCATGGCCGCGCTCGCGATCTGTTCACCATCTGGTTCGGCTCCAACATCATGCTGCTGACCGTTGTCACCGGTGCGCTGGCCGTGACCGTGTTCAAGCTGCCGTTCATGGCCGCGATGGTCGCGCTGATCCTCGGCAACCTGATCGGCGGCATCTTCATGGCCCTGCACTCGGCGCAAGGCCCGCAGCTCGGCGTGCCGCAGATGGTGCAGACCCGCGGCCAGTTCGGCTCCTACGGATCGCTGCTGGTGGTCGCGCTGGTGGTGATCATGTACCTGGGCTTTTTCGCCTCCAATCTGGTGCTCGGCGGCCAGTCGCTGCACAGCCGCTATCCGCTGTTCAGCACCAATCAGGGTATCGTGCTGGTGGGGCTGATCAGCGTGGTCGCGACCGTATTCGGCTATCGCCTGATCCACGCCTACACCCGATTGATGTCCTACCTCTCGGGGGCGATTCTGCTGCTGTGCTTCGTCTGGATCATCGCCGTGCACGGCCTGCCGGCGGACTTCTTGCAGCGCAATGAAACGAACCTCGCGGGCTTCCTTGGCACGCTGTCCATCGCCGCGCTGTGGCAACTGGCGTACGCGCCGTATGTGTCGGATTACTCGCGTTACATGCCTGCCGATACCGGCGGCAAAGCGGCCTTCTGGTCGAGCTACTGGGGCTGCTGCCTCGGTTCGATCCTGCCGATGGCCTTGGGGGTGATCGTCGGTTTGTCGGTTGAGGGCGACATCATTGCCGGGCTGATCGAAATGACCGGCAGCATCGCAACGCTGGTGGTCGCAGTGTTCTCCATCGGCATCGCCGCC
Source organism: uncultured Pseudomonas sp. (assembly GCA_963528485.1). Taxonomy (GTDB): domain Bacteria; phylum Pseudomonadota; class Gammaproteobacteria; order Pseudomonadales; family Pseudomonadaceae; genus Aquipseudomonas. The sequence continues at coordinate 3,751 of CAURWS010000107.1, forward strand.
ACCAACGCCATGAACCTGTATTGCGGCACGCTCTCGGCCATCACGGTCGGTCAGACCCTGGTGCCGAAATGGTCGGCGGGCGCCCTCTCCCGCGCGATCACAGCCCTGGTGCTGTTCTCGATTTCCCTGGCCCTGGCGCTGCTCGGGCAGGACGACTTCATGGCCAACTACACCAACTTCATCCTGCTGCTGTTGTACGTGCTAGTGCCGTGGACCGCGATCAATCTGGTGGACTATTACCTGGTCGCTCACGGCAGCTATGACGTGGCCTCGTTCTTCCGTCGCGACGGCGGCATCTACGGCTATTTCAACTGGACCGCTGTCGGCTGCTACGTGCTGGGCATTCTGGTGCAGATCCCGTTCATGGCCACCGAGCTGTACACCGGTGTCATCGCCAAGGCCATGGGCGGCGCGGACGTGTCGTGGATCGTCGGGCTGGTGGTGATCTCGCCGATCTACTACCTGGCCAGCCAGCGTCGCGGCCGTAAACAAGCGTTGAGCGCAGTGGGGAGAAACGCATGAAAACCGATTACGACTACATCATCGTCGGCGCCGGTTCCTCCGGTTGCGTGTTGGCGAACCGACTGAGCGCCGACCCCGCCGTCAGCGTCTGCCTGATCGAAGCTGGCAGCCACGACAACAGCCTGCGCATCCAGACGCCCGCCGGAACCATCACGCTGTACAAGAGCAAGAAGTACAGCTGGAACTTCTTCTCGGCGCCGCAGAAGAACCTCAACGGCCGCTCCCTGCACACCCCGCGAGGCAAGGCGCTGGGCGGCTCAAGCTCGATGAACAGCATGATCTACATTCGCGGCCACGCCAGCGATTACGACCGCTGGGCAGAGGCGGGTTGCCCCGGCTGGGACTGGGACAGCGTGCTGCCGTACTTCAAGAAATCCGAGAACAACCGCCTCGGCCAGGACCCGCGCCTGCATGGCACTGGCGGGGAATTGAACGTCGAAGCGGCGCGCGATCCGAATCCGGTGTCTCGCCTCTTCGTCAACGCTGCGAAGCGCGTCGGCATTCGCCAGAACGATGACTTCAACGGCGAGACGCTGGAAGGCTGTGGCATCTACAACCTGACCCAGAAAGACGCCAAACGCCTGTCCAGCTATCGCGCGTTCGTAGCGCCCGTGCTGGACCGGCCCAACCTGACCGTGATCACCGACTGCTCGGTGCAATCGCTGATCCTCGAACAGCGCGTGGCCAAGGGTGTGAGGGTGGTGTCGGACGGGCAGAACCTCGACCTGAAGGCGAGCCGCGAAGTGATTCTGTCGGCCGGCTCGCTGGGCAGCCCGAGCCTGTTGCTGGCGTCCGGTATTGGCCCGGCGAGCGACCTGAAAAACGCAGGGATCAAGGTTGAACATGACCTGCCTGGCGTCGGCAAGAACCTGCAGGATCACCTCGACGGGCTGATCACCGTACGCTCCAGGAGTCCGCAGACGTTGGGTTTCTCGCTGGGTTCGCTGCCGAGCATCCTGACCTCGCCCCTTCGTTACCTGTTCGGCAAGAAAGGCTGGCTGACCACCAACTACGTCGAGGCCGGAGGGTTCGCCCGCACGCCCCTGGCTGAAGCGTTGCCCGACGTGCAGTTCCACTTCGTGCCGGGCTATCGCAGCCATCGCGGACGGCTGTTCGAATGGGGTCACGGTTATGCGGTGCACACCTGCGTGCTGCGGCCCAGGAGCATTGGCGAGATCCGCTTGGGCCGCGACGGGAAGCCGGTGATCGATTTCAATTTCCTGTCCGATCCACAAGACGCCAAGGTGCTGATCGAAGGCCTGAAGCTGGCGCGCAAGGTCCTCGCCGATCAGGGTTTTGACGGTATTCGTGGCAAGGAGATGCTGCCCGGCGCCCACGTGCAGACCGACGAGCAGTGGATGACCTATGTGCGCGAATACGCGGCGACGGTCTTTCATCCGGTGGGCACCTGCAAGATGGGCGTCGACGCCTTGAGCGTGGTCGGGCCGGATTTGAAGGTGCATGGGGTTCAGGGGCTGCGGGTGGTCGACGCCTCGATCATGCCGACCCTGATCAGCGGCAACACCAACGCGCCGTGCATCATGATCGGGGAGAAGGCGGCGCAGATGATTTTGCGTGGGCAGGTGCAGGCCAGCACCAAGCCAGTCGAGGCACAAACCGCAGCGCTCTGAGATCCCTGTAGCAGCGCGGCTTGCCGGCGGTGGCGTACTCAACGTCGCTGCCGCTGGCAAGCCGGACTGCTACAGGTTCATCGCCAACCGCACATCTCACGCTCACCACTCGTATAACGCCGCTTTCCTGCACCGGGAAGCGGCGTTTTTGTTGCGCGCGCCCCACCTTCGAACACGATTCACCGCCCTTTTCCCACCCCAGTTTTTTCCTCATCAGGGACCACATATTTACTAATTTTCCTATCCCGCGACATCGGCCACCATCGACTTGCCCCACAGAGGCAAAAGGTCCGTCAGAGGCCACAAGCGTTTTTGTTTTTGGCGTCTAGCCCCACTGCCCCGAGAAATAACGAATAGAAAACCACCATTCCGGGAGTGTTCAATGATCAAGTCTTTCGTATCGCGCTGCGTGCGTCCGCTGGCCCTGACTGCAATCGCTGCCACTGTGGCCAGCGGCGCTCAGGCCGGCACGCTGTCCATCGGACATACCACCTGGGTGGGTTACGGCACCCTCTACCTGGCCAAGGACCTGGGCTACTTCAAGGATCAGGGCCTGATCGTCGAGCTGCCGACCATCGAAGAAGCCTCGATGTACATGGCCGCTCAGGCCTCCGGCAAGCTGTCCGGCTCGGCTTCGACCCTGGACGAAATCCTCAAGTACCGCCCGCAGTTCTGCTTCAAGGCCGTGGCCGCGCTGGATGAGAGCCATGGCGGCGACGGCGTGCTGGTGGGCAAGGACATCAACAGCCTGCAGGACCTCAAAGGCAAGGCCGTTGCGGTGAACGAGGGGTCGGTTTCGCAGTTCTGGCTCAACTACCTGCTGAAAAACGCTGGCATGAAAATGAGCGACCTGACCATCCAGAACATGACCGCCGACGACGCCGCCACCGCCTTCATAGCCGGTCGCGTGCCAGCCGCCGTGACCTGGGAGCCACACCTGACCACCGTGCGCAACAAACAGCAAGGCAAGGTCTTGGTGGACAGCAGCACCACGCCGGGCGTGATCGTCGATGTCGTGGCCCTGAGCTGCGATGTGGTCGACAAGCAGCAGGCTGACGTCAAGGCGCTGGTGGCCGGACTCTACAAGGCCGTGCAGTACACCAAGGATCACCCGAAAGAGGCTTACGCGATCATGGCCAAAGGCGTGGGTGGCTACCTCGCCGACCCGGCTGAGCTGGAAGCCGCCGCCAAGGGCGTGCGTTTCTACGATCAGGCCATGAGCGAAAAACTGCTGGGCAGCAACGGCAGCCAGGGCGATGCCGCGGGCGTGATCAAACTGGCCAACGAAACCGCCAGCGAGTTGCAAGGCAAGCCGTACAACGTGAGCTACGCCGACCTGATCGACAACCGCTTCATCAGCCCGAAATAAATCAGGAGCACGTCATGTCCAAGCGCAATTCGTGGCTCAACCGCTGCCTCACGCCCAAGACCAGCCTGCCGGTGCAGGTGATCTGGAGCGCCAGCGGTCTGGCCTGGGTCCTGCTGATCGGCCTGTGGGCTTTTCTCTCCTACGGCGGCGTGGTGCCGGCGATGTTCCTGCCGACACCAGGCGCGGTCTTCGATGCCGCGATGCGCCTGGCCCGTGACGGCACCCTCGGCCCGCACGTGTGGGCCAGTGTCGAAGTGGTGATGGTCGGTTTCGTGATCTCCTCGGTGGTCGCGGTGCCGATCGGCCTGATGATGGGCAGCTTCCGCGTGGTGCAGGCGTTCCTCGAACCCCTGGTCAACTTCATCCGCTACCTGCCGGTCACCTCCTTCGTGCCGCTGTTCATCCTGTGGATCGGCATCGGCCTGGAACAGCGGGTCTCGATCATCATCTTCGGCGTGTTCTTCCAGCAGCTGGTGATGATCGCCGACGTTTCCAAAGGCATTTCCAAAGACCTGATCAACGCCTCGTACACCCTGGGCTCCAGCCGCACCGACGCAGTGTTGCACGTCATCGCACCGGCCTCGTTGCCCGGCGTGCTCGACACCCTGCGGGTGACCATGGGCTGGGCCTGGACGTACCTGGTGGTCGCCGAACTGGTCGCGGCTTCCAGTGGCCTGGGCTACCTGAGCCTCAAGGCGATGCGCGGGTTTCAGGTGGACGTGATTTTCCTGGCGATCGCCGTCATCGGCCTGCTGGGCCTGATCACCGATCAACTTTTCCGTTTTCTTCGCTTGAAGGTGGCCGCATGGGCTCAGTAAACGCAAGCTCCCCACTCCCGCTGCGAACGGCGCCCGTGATGTCGGCCGTCCCTGCCACTGCCACGCCGCGCCTGCGGGTCGACAACGTGACCCTGCAATACAAGACGCCCTCGGGCGGCACCTTCACGGCGCTGGACAAGGTGTCCTTCGAGGTGCCCGATCAGCAGTTCGCGGTGCTGGTGGGCCCTTCGGGTTGCGGTAAGTCCAGCCTGCTCTATCTCACTGCGGGCCTGGCTGAACCGACCTCCGGCGATATTTATGTCGGTGGTCAGCAGGTCGATGGCCCCGGCGCCGATCGTGGCATGGTGTTTCAGGGCTACACGCTGTTTCCGTGGCTGACGGTGCGCAAAAACATCGAGTTCGGCCTCAAGCGTCGCGGCATGCCTGCCGCCGAGCGCAAGGAGATCGTCGAGTTTTACCTGAATGAAGTGGGCCTGCTGCGCTTTGCCGACAACTACGCCAAGCAGCTGTCGGGCGGGATGATGCAGCGCGTGGCGATTGCCCGGGCGCTGGCGAATGACCCGCAGATACTGCTGATGGACGAACCCTTCGGCGCGCTGGACAGCCAGACCCGCCTGCAGATGCAACAGCTGCTGCTCAAGGTCTGGGAGCACCGCAAGAAGACCGTGTTGTTCGTGACCCACGACATCGACGAAGCGATCCTGCTGGGCGACCGCATCTTCGTCATGGGCGCACGCCCCGGCCGGATCAAAGAGGTGCTCGACGTGCCCATCGGCCGCCCGCGCAACCTGGACATGGTCATGGACCCGGAATTCATCCGCATGAAGCGCAACATTTTTCATCAGCTGCATGATGGGCCGCAGGAGCATTGATCCCGCGGTTCGACGA
>CAURWS010000108.1:0-8868 GCA_963528485.1 uncultured Pseudomonas sp.
CCTTAAGCGGTGGCTTGCCGGTGCCATATCGACCAGCCGCTGCAGTCTTGGCCGCATCGACCTTGGCGTCTTTCTTCCCGGTCTCGCCTTTGCGTTGGTGAACGAACGGCATCAGTGCTTTGGCTGCATCAATCCGCAGTTTTGGTTCTGTCAACGGGTCATTCATCGCAGCGAGCAGATAGGCCTTCGGGTCGGAATAGTGCAGCGCCTTTTCCAGATCGAAAGAGCAGCTGATGTACTCGTCATCGTGGTCAGCCTCAGGGTCTGCGACCGGCTCAGCCGCCGGTTCTGCCTTGCTGGCTTTAACAGAGCCTTTAACACCTGGTTTAACAGGATGTAGGGCATTGAGCTTATGAAGCTCGGCGACAACATCTGGATCTTTCGCCATGCGCGAGCCCGCTGCAGACGCCGATTTCTCTGAGTATCCCGCCGCAATGGCCGCGTCTTTGTTGGACGCACCTCCCCTCAAAGCGTCAATAAATAGGCGCTTTTTGGATGTTAAAGCCATTAACAAAAACCGTATGGGAGGAAAAAAACTCTGAATGCGGGCCCAGGTGGTCTAGAGCAAGAAAGCTCCGAACTCTCGAGGCACCCCTGCCCCTGTTGCACGCCAACAGCGTGCCGCACCAGATCGGTGCATTTCTGATCTGGGGAACTGACGTGCTACAGCCGCCCCGCCTCTTCCCGCTGCTTCACAGACGAGTGACAGGTGGTGCAAAGCGGCTGCCAGTTGGCGCGATCCCAGAACACCGTCATGTCGCCTCGGTGCGGCTCGGTGTGGTCCACCAGCGTCGCCGCAGTGACGCGACCACGCTTCTCGCACATGGCGCACAGCGGGCGCTGAAGTAGGAATGCCTTGCTCGCCTTCTGCCATGCGTAGGTGTAACCGCGCTGGCCCGACGTGGCTTTGTCAGTTCTCCATGATCCAGGCTGAGTGATCGGCACCGCGCTCGACTGGGTGCTGACCCGGTTACCGAGGGTCTTCAATCGAACCACGATCAGGCCGACACCCGCTTCAACTGAGCCGCAAGTAGCGCCTCGAAGTGGGAACTCATGCGCCTGTACAGCGGGCTCAGCCGGATCTCACCATCTGGGCTTATGTTGATCTGCGCCAAGTGATCGTGCTCATCTCGCAGCACGCGAGCAGTCGACTCGATGGCCTGCTCGAGCGGGTCAAGCATGAAGCTGAGCGCCTGACCTTGAATCGCTTCGACCTTGTCTGTCGATCGGGCGGTGTCCGGGCACTGCTCACGCAGATTGAAAATCGTGTCAGCAACACGGGGCTTGGCAAGCTCATGTCCAAGGTTCTTTTCCAATGAAAGTTCGTGCGAAGCGATCTGCGCATGCAGACCGTAAGCACCTCGCAGTGCATTGGCCAGAATTTCAAGCACATGGGATTTGCCCGAACCAGTTGGGCCGATGACAACAATCTCTATCACTTGGGTCATGGGATTCACTCTACTGTGCAGGTCGGCCAGACGAGCCGCGCCGCGGCCAATGCCGTAGCATGATCGGCGTCTTCCTGCAGGATCATGGGGAACGATGGATAGCCCGGCACTGTGACGCACCAAGACTTCTTCATTTGCTTTTACTGCGCTGGATCTGCGCGTCGACCTGATCGGCGCAAGTGTCGAGCAGGTTGATGGCCCGATCTTTCAGCGCCCAAAGGTCGCCATTCACCGCGAGGTCGTCATCGTTCTCGCTGATGCGCTCGCAGGGGACCAGCTCAGGGGGTTCGATTCTTACCGCTGTTGTCTTTACCGGCTGCGGGCTTGCCGCGCAGGCCGTCAGGCAAAGGCTGATCAGCCCACTTGCGAACAGCCGGGCTTTTACGCTTGAGGTCTTCAAAGTCTTTCCTCGCCTGTTGTGCTTTCTGCTCGCTAGCCTTCAGACGCTTATCCAGATCGATCTGATAAGCCTTGTTGCGCTCTATCTCGGCGCGAAGCGTGGTGATGGTTGCCTGGCTCTCTACGTTGGCAGCCAGCGCATCGGCCTTCGCCTTCGTCTCGATGGCTACCTCACCGCGCAGTGCGATCACGCGGTATTGCTGGATGCCAACCAGAAGCGCGCCGATCAAGAAGATGATGATGGCGAGTGCGATTGCTTTAAGTGCGGTCATGCTGAGTCCGCCTTGCGACCGAGGAACTTGATGATCAGCTCACGAATGGCAGTCACACCGATGAATCCGATAGTGCCGCCGGCGGCTACGGACAAGCTGGACGGCCAGGCCATCCACTCGATAACGCTGCTTGCAGACAGGCTGAGGGCGCCGCAGATCAGCGCTTCAAGCACGACTCGCCACTTATTCGCTTCCTTGCCTTCGTACAGCACGCGAAGCAGAGATATGGTTGCGGCCATGATCGCTCCTTGCCAGAGCGGGTTCGAAAGGACAAGCCAGACCTGCGCCCAGAAGTCAGGTGATTTTTCAGGCATCGTCGACATCCGACAGTCCACCCTTTCGGGATCGGAAATGAATCAGCCCCGCAGCACTCCCAGCTCGGAGCGATGGGTGTGGCGGGGCTGAAAACGAAAATGCCCCGGCAGATGCCGAGGCTCGGAAATGTGTGCGTGTCTTCCCACGCTGCCCGTCGATGCCGCCCGGAGCATCAGAGGTATCAGGCGCATGACTGCCGGTGTTCTTGCGTACCACGTGACTACCGGCGATACCGTGTCCAGGTCATCCCGAAGGCCACCCTGGCTATGGGTCCTGCACCAACGAAAAAGCCCCGCACGATGGCGAGGCTTTAAGTAGGGGTGTCGCGCTGAAACAGCTGAACACCGTGGCATGAAAACAGAGCTATTCCATATGGACAACTATTTTTTTCACGCAGCCTCTTTCAGGTTGTCCAGGGCGCAATCGATCCAGGCAACACCAGCCTTTATCAGTTCGCGGGCCTTCATTTCGCTGACGCCGTAGTGGCGGCCCACGCGAATCGCTGGCCATTTGGCGCCGAAGTACAGCCATACCATGTCACCCATCTGTGCATCGCGGCGGCACAGCCTGGCGACTGCCCCATCAACAACGCCGGCAAGTTCGTCGGTAATCACGTAGGCCTTCGTGGTCGACGGCATCACGTCACGCATTATCGCCAGCGCTGGTGATGTGTAGCTTGGGACCCCCATCCCATCCATACGCCAGAAGCCCCACTGCTCCAGCATGTGCTCGGTATCACCCAAAGGGCGGTGCAACGGCTTACGAGTCATCATGATCAATCCCCTGTGAAATTCGATCCACCGGCGCCCCGGCGGTTGTTCTGTTCGTATTGTTCGTGAGCGCCGCCGATCTGGTGGCGGGCTCGGGCAAGCTCGGCGGCCATGTTGCGCAGCTTCATGTTCAGCTGTGGCACCAGATCTTCCAGCGGCAGCGCATCCCCGGTCGCCTGGCAAACCCAGCCGGACGCGTGGCATGCGGTGCAATCCAGCTGATGGAAAACGCCGCTGACAACGCCGGCACCGCGACAGGTTCCGCAGGCCATCAGCGGCTTCAGTTCCTTCCGGAAGGCAGGGCCATGGCTCTTTTTCATGCTTTTGAAACCTCGCCATTCACAATGTTAGAAATGGTCTCGCAGCCCGCGCCGTTCGTGGCTTGCGCAGGGTTTTGCGAATCTTCATATTGGGCGTCTGTCAGGTTGTGAATCGCCTTGAAGCCGCGTTCATCTAACCAGTTATGCCACCTCACCAACGCGGCCAGACGCTGCTCCCGGGCCTGGGTGTTGATGTAGGTGCTGGCGATCTTGCCCAGCGAGTGGTTCAACAGCATCTCGCCGATGTGCCCGTCGATGCCCAGATCGGTCCATGCTGTGCGGGCCACCTTGCGCAGGTCGTGGCTGGTCCACTCGCCCTGCCCTATCCGGGTGAACACGCTGCTGGCCTGCCCTTCGCTCAGCGCTCGGCCGCGACGTGACGGGAACAGATAGGTGCCCTCGTAGCCCTGGGCGAGCTGGATGGCGCGGTACCGGCTCAGCATGGCCTTGGCCTGGGCGGTGAGTGGAAGGCGGTGCTCGGTTCGGGTCTTCGTGTTCTCGGCGGGGATGAACCACTCGGCATCGGTGATCGAGATGTCGCTCCAGCGGGCCAACCGGGTCTCACCGACGCGCGTGCCGTGGCACAGCATCATCAGCGCCAGCATGGCCTCGGCCGGATTCTGCTCGAACAGATCGGCCAGCATCGGCACCACGTCCACCAGGTGCACGCCGCGCAGCCGCGCAGCCTTGGGCACAATGCGCGCCTTGGTGAAGTCGACGAACTTCATTCCGGCCATCGGGTTGCTGTCGATCAGGCCGAGTTTCTGCGCCTGGCGGAACGCGACCACCAGCAGGCCGAACAGCTGCCGCACGTAGGACAGGGACAGCTCTTGCTGCGCGGGCCACATCAGCTCCTTGTCGAGCACGGCGGCGGTCAGGCTGCGGATCGGCGTGGAGTTCAGACGAGGCTTCAGGTGGCACTTGATCGCCGACAGCGCGCCCGTCTTGCGCTTGGTCGAAAGTGAGCGGTCACGGCTCATCCGGTCGCCGTACCAGTCGAGCAGCTGACCGCACGTGGCCAAGCCGCCGACGGCGACAGCGGCTTCAGGGTCATGCAGCAGGCGCTGACGCAGCGCGGGCAGCTCAGCTACAACCGCAGCAGCGCCAAGATCTGGCCAGCGGGCGATATGATTCCACGCTTTGCCCTTCACCAGGTACCACGACCCGCGTTGGCGATCCTGGCCGAAGCGCAGGTACAGGCCCGGGTGACGCGGATCGCGCAGGTCGTGCACGGCGAGGTCAGCGGCTTGCCGGCGGATCTCGGCATCGGACAGCTTCACAGCGCGGGTCTTGCTCATGCCGCAACCCCCAGCAGATGTTTAGCCAGCACAACCCACGACAGCGGGAAAAACAACACGCAGCCGAGCGTCATCCAAAAACCCTTGGCGACCGCAATGCCGCACACCCAGGCGGTGGTGATCACCAGATACACAATCGATTCTCCAGTGCTCATGCGGCCACCACGGTTTTCGGAAGTCGGAGGTATGCACGGATCTGCTCCATGGCGTCGAAGTGGCCCCGGCACACGATGGCGAGATAGCCCTGCTCGTTCAGGCGGCGAATGCATGCGTGCTGGCTGGCCGACACTGGCGCATCGTTCGGCGGCGTGGCCTTGAACTCCAGATACAGGCCGAAATACCCGCCACGGGCCATGGTCAGCACCAGATCAGGGATACCCGCCTTCACGCCCTGGGCCTTGAGCTTCGCCGCGACAGCCTTGTGCCGCTGGCCGCCGTTCGGAACATGATGAATGTGCTCCCACGCTTCGGGATGTCGCAGCTTCAGCTCAGCGAGCAGTGCCGCCTGCTCCAGGCCCTCGCGGTCAATGCGCGGGGCGCGCACTGCCTTTGGCTTGTAGGCCTTCAGCTTGAGGCCCGTCACGCCGCCACCTTGCCTTCGGCTACCAGGATGTCGAGCGTTCGAATGATGCCTTCGAGGTGCATGCGGCGAAGTTCGTCATGGCTGAACTCGGTCTTGCTGCGCGCGTCGACGGCGTCGTGGCAGGCTGAGCACGCCCAGGCCGCCTGCAGGTCGTTCGGCTTGATGCCCATGCCGCTGCGCGTGCCCGCCAGGCGGTAATGCGCCAGCACGGTCGTCTCGGGGTTGCCATTGCACACGCCTGGCACGCGGATCTGGCAGTCGCGCCCGCGCGCTGCCTTGGTCAGCTTGGTCTGCTTCCTCAAAGCACACCCCCGAACTGAAACTCCGCCGGCGTCACCTGGTGCGAATAAGCGCACTGCATCAGCGAGCAGGCGCAACAGGCCACGCCGAAAAGCGCGAGTAAGGTCTTCATGGGCAAGTCTCCCAGAGGTCAACGATTTCGTGTGTGGTCGGCCACTTGGCGCGGGCATAGCTGGAAGCGATCTCGCGGTCAGCGAACAGGGCCTGAGGCTGCTCCGGCTCCGCGGTTAGGTCGAGCTTGTAGGCGCCGCTGTACACGGCGAACTGGTAATTGCCGGTGACCGGTGCGGCCAGCATCGGGTTACGCATGGCGCGCTGCCTTAGAGCCAAACTTCGCCAGCAGCGCGGCGCGGGCCGACTTTCCATCGGTTGGCACGCCCTGACGCCGCATCGTCGCGTGAATGAATCGTTCGCCCTCCTCCGTCGCGTACTCCAGCGCCGTCTTCTGGCTGTCGTGCCCGATGCCGATGGCGATGTCTTCCAGCGGCTGCCCCTGCACCAGCATGCGGATGGTGATGTCGTAGGCCCGGTCGAAGATCTCGCTGGCCTTCTCAGAGGCTTGGTCCGCGAGGTTGTGCAGTTCGCACTGCAACGCGGCGTGCCGGACTGCTGGATGTGACCATGTGCGCGAACCAGAACGGCTGGGGTGAGCGTTCTCCAGCGCCTCGCGAAACGCTCTGTCGTGAGATGGGATTCCCAGCATCTCGGGAGTTGGCTGGCACCACTTGATGAACTTGCCCGAACTCGGGGCGTATTCGCCGCCCTGGCTGCGGCAGTTCTGGATGCCGTAACGGATCTGTTCGATCTGGGTGATGCCCGCAGCCATGAACGCCTTGACCCAGCTGCGCTTCGCAGCATCAAGGGTTTCGTCGTCTGGCCACGCCAGTCGCCACCCTGGGAAGATCGCCTTCAACTCCTTGAACAACGCGTTGACCACTTCGGCAGTTCCCGGTGGGAGCTGGGTCGGGATCGAGGGTATGACAGGGGGCAAGTTGCCCATGTTCTTCAGCAGCGTGTTTGCGCTTTTGAGGTGTGGTTTTTTCGCCGGAACGCCCATCACAACCCCCCCATGTCGTCAGCCCAACTGGTGCTGTCGAAGTCAGGCGCTTTGCCCTGAGCCGACGCCGTAACGCGTTCGCGCTTCACCCACTGAACCAGCCGGTAACACCAGCCGGCGGAAGAATCGACTGTCGCTGGCTTGGCGACGAAGAAACCCTTGAACGCTCGGATCGCCGCGTCAGGAACAGCGTCAGCAGGCAGGCCAGCAATTGCGATCTGATCGGCCAGGGATTTGGCTATCGGCTCCCAGGCAGCGAACATCGCGAATCTCTGGTTCGGTGCTGGGCATTCGGCGGCGGCTTGCTCCTGACGCAGAACCTCATCGGCCAACTCGCGCTGCATCTGCTCTTCGGTTCCTTGATGGTTCAGTGACGGATTGGGTGCAGCTGCTGCACCCCGTTCTGCGTTTTCCTGCACCCCGTTCTGCTGTGAGCTGCACCCCGTGCCGTTATCTGCACCCCGATCCTTACGAGGTGCAGCATTTGCACCCCGTTTCATCTGGAGGTCGTAAACAACTGGGCGGCGGTCGCGACGGTCGATGTACGCAGCAGCGATTGCCTGATTGCCTTCTGCGATGAAGCCAGCCTTCTCCAGCTCGTCCAATTTAAGGCGCACTGTGCGCTCGGACAGGCCTGTGTCTTCAGACAGGGTGTTCGCAGATGGGAACGCCCCACGGCCGTCGCTACCGGCGTAGTTGGCCAGGCACAGCAACACATGGCGAGCGGCCGGGTTTTCGAGATCAGTCTTGCGGAGCGCGAGCGCCCAGGTCATTGCTTGAACGCTCACAGCGCGGCTCCAATGTTCTTCTCGGCCAGCACGGCCAATCCTTTCGGCGTAACGAGGGGTTGAAACGCGGCACGCTCGATACCGGTCTCGGTGTCTGGCTTGAGCGCCGTCACCTTGTGTTTGAGGTAGCCCGATTGAATGCGAGGCTGCATGGCGATCCAGCGCTTTGACCCGCCGCGACGGAAGATCCAGCGGTTCTGCTCCATCCAGTCGAAGAGCTTGTGCGGTGGCATGCCGAGGTGCTTGGCGGCATCGGTGATGCAGATCGCGCCCTCGGCGGCCGCCAGACGCTTGATAGCGGCTACCTTCGGCGCCTGAAGCTCGATCACGCCGAGCAATCGACTGTTCTCGCGGGCTTGGTCGGCAGCCAGTTGCAGCGCCTCGGCGTAGTTCGCGGGGATGCGCGGCGCGGCCTGCTCTTCAAGTTCCTGCCACCTGTCAACCAAGCGAGCGGTGAATTCAGGACTGAGCTGGGCAACGACCACGAAGCTGTCACGCTTCCCAATCAGATAGTGTTTGCCGGGACGACCAACGCTGGCGGGGTTTTCCTCAATCTGAGGAAAACTGATCACGCGGTCACCGGCCAAGGTATCGATGGTGCGCTTGACGTTGTCGTGGCGCTTGCCGGTCAGCTCCGCGATCTCGCGCGACGACATAACCTGACGCGTCATGTTTGACTGGGTGTGGAAAACTGACGAATCAGGCGGACTATTGCTCTGGGTGGTCGTGGTGTGCATAATCGGACCTCACAAGTGTTGTTGAAGAAGCCGGTCTAGCCACCGGCTTTTTTATTGCCCGCGATTCAGGCGACCTTTACAGATGCTTTCAGGGTTGCCAGTGCCTCTTCTGCATGGGCGATCTCTTTCAGGATTCGCGCACGCTCCACCTGATCAACACGGCCGTCGGCCATGGCGCTGTGCGTCTCTACTGTCACTTCAGCGAACTCGAGTGCTGCGCGGCCCAGCGCCTGGTGGATGTCGATCGCGGCAGGCTGCACCAACGGCACGATCGCGTAGCCGAACTCCCCCGCCAGTGCCTCCAGCGGACGCATGTCGTTCGTGTGCAGCAACAGCGCGTAAATGTGCTTGGCGTTGAACCAGGCTCCGTCGTAATTCGCATTGGCGCGCTGCAGCAGGCTCACTGCTGGCATGTTCATCAAGGTCGCCAGATTCTTGGTGTCCGCATCCTCGACGACTGCGTCACACGCCCTCAGAAATTCCTGCATTCCTAAAACCTCGAATTTGTTTATGTGGCGTCGTGCCAGCACGCGTTACAAAATGTGTCTACGCCATGAGAGCTACGCGGCGCCGAGCAAAAC
>CAURWS010000109.1:0-8861 GCA_963528485.1 uncultured Pseudomonas sp.
ATTTCCAGCCGATCATCGATGTCGCCACTGGCAAGATTCTCGCCCTTGAAGCGTTGATTCGCTGGCGTCAGGCAGACGGTCGGGTGATCGCGCCGGGGCATTTCTTACCCGCGCTGGAAGGCCTGCGCCTGATTGGCCGACTGGATTTCTACATGCTGCAGCAGGTGGTGGCGATGCTCGCCCAACCGAGCCACGCCCACTGGCCGACCGTGCACGTGAACTGTTCGAGTTATAGCATCAGCCGCCCTGAGTTCGCCAGCGAGGTCCTGGGCCTGCTCGCCCAGCACGGCGTCGCGCCTTCTCGCATCTGCCTGGAGCTGACCGAAGGCGCGCTGGTGGCCGAACCGGAACTGGCCCGTCAGGCCATGAAAGAGCTGGCGGACAACGGCGTGTCCACCGTGCTCGATGACTTCGGCGCCGGGTTTTCCTCGCTCAGCTATGTGCACCAGTACCACTTCAGCGGCTTGAAGATCGACAAGTCCTTCACCCTCGAACTGACCACCAGCTCACGCAGCCGCGCCATCGTTCGCGCCATTGTGCGCATGGCGGAATCCCTGGGGCTGAGCGTGGTGGCCGAGGGCGTCGAAGATGCCGATACCCTGCAATTGCTGCGGGAGATGGGGGCCGGGCAGGCGCAGGGGTATTACTTCTCGATGCCGGTGCCGCAGCACAAGCTGGATTTGAGTGCGTTGGTCTAAACCTGTAGCAGCACGGCTTGCCCGCGGCGGCGTCAGTGGAATCGCTGGCGCCGGCAAGCCGTGCTGCCAGAGGGGCATGCATCGCTGAACCATCTGCGTCACGCCTCTGACAGTCTTTGCTGCAGCTGCTCGATGAACACCGTCTCGGCCCGGCTCATCTTCTGCTCCCGGTTCCACAGCAGGTGAATGTCCACATCGGCCACCCCGTCGTGGGGCGGCAATCGCCACAGCAGCCCTTTCTGCTCATCCTCTGCCACCACATGCTCCGGCAGGCAACCCAGACCGTACCCCGCGATGACCAGCCTGCGCACTTCTTCCAGGCTCGGCGATGAGGCGACGATCCGCCCGCTGAAACCCTGCTGATCGCGAAAAATGGTCAGTGGCGAGAGCATCCCGCCGATCTGGTCGCTGGTGAAACTGACGAAGTTCTCTGACTGCAGATCACTTTCGCTCAAGCTTTCGCGCCCAAACAGCGCGTGATTGCAGCCGCAGTAAAAGGCGTAGCGCTGGCGCAGAAATAGCCGTTGTTCAAGCCTGGGTTGTGCACGGCGATTCAGGCTCAGGCCTAGAGACGCGGTTTTTTCCAGAAGCGCGGCGACGATGTCCGAGCTGCGCATCACGTCGATTTCCAGATCCACCCGCGGGTGGTCGCGGTGAAAATCGGCGAGAAAGCGGTCGAAGCGCTCCGAGACGATGCGGCTGATCATCAGCAGGCGCACCTTGCCGATCACCTCATCGCCCGGCTGCTGCAGGGCGCTGCTCAACTGCGACACCTGCCCGTACATCTCACCGGCGATGGCAAATATCTGCTCACCGGCTTCGGTCAACGCGAAACGAGGCCCGCGCCGAGCGATGAGCTGACACCCCAATTGCTCTTCGAGTCGCTTGAGGGCCTGGCTGATGGCCGGCTGCGTCAGGTGCAGGCGCGCGGCGGCGCGGCTGATCCTTAACTCCTGGCCAATCACGCGAAAGGTGCGCAGCAGGTTCCAGTCCAGGCGGTCGTTGAGCAGGGGGTGAACGTCACGGCGAGGTTCGGACACGGGTGAGTCTCGATCATAAGCTGGGTTTATAGTTTGAATAATAAATAGAAAATTGACTAATCATAGGCCCGCCGCGAAAAATCACTTCATCCAAGGCGCCATCAGAGCGCAACCGCGACTGCTTTTCTCCTGCCAAAAAAACAAACCCAAAGGAGCCTGACCCATGAAGCCTTCCGCTTCGCCCCAGCCACGCCGTGCTGCGGCCGCCGCCTTTATCGGCACCATGATCGAGTGGTACGACTTTTACATCTACGCCACGGCAGCGGCGCTGGTGTTCGGCCAGCTGTTCTTTCCCTCCGACGACAAACTGTTCAGTACCATGGCCGCTTTTGGCACCTTTGCCGTGGGCTTCTTCGCGCGCCCGCTCGGCGGCGTGGTGTTCGGCCACATCGGCGACCGGATCGGCCGCAAGAAATCGCTGGTCATCACCCTGGTGATGATGGGCGTGGTCACCGTCTGCATCGGCCTGCTGCCAACCTACGCGCAGATCGGCACTGCCGCGCCGGTACTGTTGATCCTGCTGCGCGTGGTGCAAGGCATTGCGGTCGGCGGCGAGTGGGGCGGTGCGGTGCTGATGGCGGGCGAACATGCGCCCAAGGGCCGTCGCAATTTCTTCGCCTCGTTCGCCCAACTGGGCAGCCCGGCAGGCTTGATTCTTTCGCTGCTGGCGTTCAGCGCCGTGACACGCTTGCCCGAAGCTGACCTGATGAGCTGGGGCTGGCGCCTGCCGTTTCTGGCCAGCGCGTTGCTGCTGGTGGTGGGGTTGGTGATTCGCCTGGGGGTGAGCGAATCCCCGGAATTTCTCGCCGAAAAAGACCAACGAGACAAGGCCGTGCGCAAGGAACAGGCGCCAGTACTGGAGGTGCTGAAAACCTCTTGGCGCCCGCTGTTGCTGTGCATCGGCGCCAATACCCTGGGCATCGCCGGGGTGTATTTCACCAACACCTTCATGATCGCCTACAGCACCCAACAACTGGGCCTGCCGCGTTCGCTGATTCTCGAATGCCTGTTCATCGTCGCGATCATTCAGTTCTGCATTCAGCCGGTGGCCGCCTGGGTGGCCGAGAAAATCGGCGCGACGCGCTTTCTCTGCATCATGACCGTGCTGGCCATGGCCTCGCCGTACCCGATGTTCGTGCTGGTCAGCACCGCTCAGGCGCCGTTGATCATTGCCGGTATCGCCCTGGCGGTGGTGTGCATGGCGTCGTTCTACGCGGTGATCGCCGGTTACGTCAGCGGCATGTTCGAGACCCGCGTGCGCTACACCGCCATCTCTCTGGCGTATCAGGTCTGCGGCGCGATCGCCGGTGGTCTGACACCGCTGATCGGCACCTGGCTGGCCCACCAATACACCGGCCAGTGGTGGCCGATGGCAGTGTTCTACAGCCTGATCGCGGCGCTGTCGCTGGTCTGCGTGCTGGCCCTGTCGCGCCGCCATGCCACGGCCCATCGCCTGGAAATGGCGTGATCCGCTCTACGATTCGAGGAGTTTTGACATGTTGAACATCAATGGCGAGCGCCTGTGGGCAAGCCTCATGGCCATGGCCGAAATCGGCGCCACGGCCCGCGGCGGCAGCTGCCGCCTGGCCCTGAGCGACGAAGACAAGGCCGGTCGCGAGCTGTTTGCCCACTGGTGCCGCGAAGCGGGTCTGAGCCTGAGTGTCGACCGCATCGGAAACCTGTTCGCCCGCCGTCCGGGCACCGACCCAGACGCTGCCCCGGTGATGATGGGCAGCCATCTGGACACGCAACCCGAGGGCGGTCGCTTCGACGGTGTTTATGGCGTGCTGGCCGGGCTTGAGGTGGTCCGCCGCCTCAACGACCTGAGTATCCAGACCCGCAAGCCGCTGGAAGTCGCAGTCTGGACCAACGAGGAGGGTGCGCGTTTCACCCCGGCCATGCTCGGTTCGGCGGTGTTCACCGGCAGCCTCTCGCTGGAAAAAGGTTTGGCGTCCAAGGATGCCGACGGCATCAGCGTCGCTGAGGCGCTGGCCAATACCGGCTATAACGGCGAGCGTCCGTTGGGTGGCGCGGTGGATGGCTACTTCGAGGCGCACATCGAGCAGGGCCCGATTCTGGAAGACAACGGCAAGAGCATCGGTGTGGTCACGGGCGGGCAGGCGATTCGCTGGCTCGACGTGCGCGTCGACGGCACTGCCGCTCATGCCGGCACCACGCCGATGAAACTGCGCAAGGACGCCCTGTACGGCGCCGCGCAGATGATTCAGGCGCTCGAAGGGCTGGCCGGCGATTTCGCCCCAGAAGGCCTGACCACCGTGGGCGAACTGAGCATCGCCAAGTCTTCGCGCAACACCATCCCGGGCCTGGTGAATTTCACGGTCGACCTGCGCCACCATCGCGATGAAGCCATTGAGGCGATGGAGCAGCAAGTGCGTCTGCGTTTGCAGGACATCGCCGCCCAGCGCGGCCTGACAGTCAGCGTCGAGCCGCACTGGATCAGCCCCGCAACGCCGTTCGACGCCGAATGCGTGGCGGCCGTGCAGCAGGCGGTAGATGCCCTGGGTTACGCCCAGCAACGTATCGTCAGTGGCGTCGGGCACGATGCGATTCACCTCGCGCGCTTCTGCCCGACCGCGATGATCTTCATTCCCTGCGTCGGCGGCCTGAGCCATAACGAAGCCGAAGATGCCTTGCCTGACGACGTTCGTCAGGGCACCGATGTATTGCTCAACGCCGTGCTGGCCCGCGCCGGACGTGTCGATCAAGGAGACCTGTGATGCGCAGCTTTTTTCACCCCGAGCAACTCTTGCACCATCCACGCAGCTATTACTCCCGGGGCCAGATGCGCACGCCGCAGGAAGTCCCCGAGCGCGCGCAGAATCTGCTGAAGGCCGCCAAGGCGCTGGGCTTCGAGATTCAGCAACCGGCGGATTTCGGCCTTGATCCGCTGCTGGCGGTGCACGGCGCGCCGTATCTGGCGTTTCTCGAAGAGGCCTGGTTGCGCTGGAAGGAAGTCCCGGAAGACTGGGGCGATGAGGTCATGTCTAACATTTTCGTTCGCGAGCCCAACGCCTTGCGCGGGATTCTCGCTCAGGCCGGGCGTTACCTGGCCGACGGCAGTTGCCCGGTGGGCGAGCTGACCTGGCGTTCGGCGTACTGGTCGGCGCAAAGCGCAGTGGCGGCAGCCAAGGCCATCGTCGATGGCGAGCCTGCGGCCTACGCGCTGTGCAGGCCACCGGGGCATCACGCCCGCGCCGAAGCCGCCGGTGGTTTCTGCTACGTGAACAACGCCGCCGTGGCCGCTCAAGTGCTGCGCGAGCGCTTCCAGCGCGTGGCCGTGCTCGATACCGACATGCACCACGGCCAAGGCATTCAGGAAATCTTCTACGCACGCAACGACGTGCTTTATGTGTCGATCCACGGCGATCCGACCAACTTCTACCCCGGTGTTGCCGGGTTCGACGATGAGCGGGGCGAAGGTGAAGGGGAGGGCTTCAACCTCAACCTGCCGATGCCCCATGGCGCCAGTGAGGACCTGTTCATGGAAAAACTCGAGCAGTCGCTGGCGGCCGTCAAAGATTTCCAGGCCGACGCACTGGTGCTGTCGCTGGGCTTCGACATCTATGAGCTGGACCCGCAAAGCAAGGTCGCTGTAACCCGCGAAGGTTTTGCCCGGCTGGGCGAACGCATTCGCAGCCTGGGCTTGCCCTGCGTGATCGTGCAGGAAGGCGGCTATCACCTGGAAACCCTGGAGAGCAATGCTCAGGCGTTCTTCGACAGCCCGCAGGCGTGGCAACTGGCGCCGTGAGGAAATGAAGGGCGCAGGACCGGAGGCGCTTCAGCCCGCTTTCCAGTCCTGTAGCCCCTTGCTAGACTCGCGCCCATGTCAGACTCCACACCCGAACGACCAGACCCCTTTCCCGCTTACGCCTTCTGCCCCGTGATCACGGCGCTCGAGGTGATCGGCGAGCGCTGGGTGATCCTCATCCTGCGCGATTTGCTGCGCAATCCGAGCCGACGTTTTCAGGACCTGCAGGATTCCCTCAAGGGCTGCGCGCCAAGCACGCTATCGACCCGGCTCAAGGCGCTGGAAGCCAATGGCCTGATCGAACGACGTCTGTACGAACAACATCCGCCGCGTCTGGAGTACCTGCTGACCGCCAAGGGCCGTGAAGTCGGGCCGGTGGTCGCCTCGTTGCGCGATTGGGGTTTGCGTCTGCAGGAGCAAGACCCGCCGCAGTAAGCGGTTGCGCTGGTCAGCACGCATTTCATCCCCTCATTCAATGCCGCTCGGGCAACCGGCTACGCTCAGCATTGCAGCGCGACGGCATGTTCCGTGATGTACATGGTTTTCCTCGGCCGCAGAATTGAAATCTGATCTTCTGGGGGAAGACCATGAACCTGTATCGATGCGCGGCCCAGACGCTGTGTGCGCTGCTGGCGATGATGAGTGTGTGCGTGGCGACGGCCGCCGAACAACAACTGGCCAGCATAGGCTCACTGAACATGGTGGGCGGCAAGATCAAGCAATGCTCTTTGGGCTACCGAACCTATGGCACCCTGGCGGCGGATCAGGGCAATGTGATCCTGGTGCCCACCTGGCTGACTGGCCGCAGCGTCGATCAGGCCGATCTGATCGGCCCCGGCAAGCTACTCGATACCGATCGCTGGTACGTCATTTCGCTGGATGCCGTCGGCAATGGCGTGTCGTGTTCGCCGTCCAACAGCAAGACGCACCCACGCCTCAAGTTCCCTGAGTTCGGCATTCGCGACATGGTCAAGGCGCAGCATCGGTTGCTGGCGCTGACCCTGGGCATCGATCATGCCTATGCCATCGTCGGCATTTCCATGGGCGGCATGCAGGCCCTGCAATGGGCGGTCATGTACCCCGACTACGCGAGCCACATCGTCACTATCGTCGGTACGCCGCAAGCCACGGCCCGCGACCTTGAGGTGTGGAAGGCGGAGATGAACGCCATCGAGCGCACCCCTGGCTGGAACGGCGGCAACTACCTGCCGGGCACGGCCTTCAAGAACCTCGCAGCGCTGCACACCGAATCCCTGTGGACCCCTGAGCATCAGGCCGCGAATACCGTGGCCGGCAAACGCGCCACCGAAGACCGTTTGCACGGCACCCAGACCAGCCAGAGTTTCAATGCCGTGGACTGGTACCGGCAATTGCAGGCAATGACCACCTTTGACCTGGTGCGTGACGGCGAAATGCCGACGCTGGCGAAGAAGATCAAGGCGCGCATGCTGGTCATCGCCTCCGAACAGGACCGGCTGGTCGACCCGGAGCCCTCAAAGGCGCTGGCCAAAGCCAAGGGCGCAAAACTGTTGTTGCTCAACAACGACTGTGGGCACATGGCGCCGGTGTGTGAAATGGGCAAGGTCGATGAGGCGGTGAAAGCCTTTCTCAAATGACGAGGCTGAGCGCTTAAAGGCGGCGAGTGCCTGCCGCTGTCGGCAAGGCCGGGCCGGTCTTGCCGCTACCAATCAGGCCTTGTGGGAGGTCAGAGCCCTTGTAGGACGGGACTTACAGAGGATGTAACAACTTGTGGCACCGCTTTTGCTGTGTTCACCGATGCATCGATAACCTGATAAGGAGGTGAAAGATGATCATTGGTAACAGTGCCATCCAGCACTTTGTGTCCAAAGCCGTGGCCAACACGCACTACGACACAGCGGACAAGGATGCGTACACCACCGCAGCAATGGCGGGCTCTTCTGCGCCTGTCGCGGCAATCTCGGGCAGCACCGACAGCTCGACCGGCAGCAGCGCTGACCAAGGCTACGATGAGTCTTTCGCCAAAATGCTGGTGAACCTCAAGGCGGCCTTGGCCAACACCACCTCGTCGGTATCGGATGATGACAAGGCAGCCGCCGCTGCTGCGTTCTCCTCCAGCACCGACAAACAGGTCGCCGCGTCGGACAGCGTCACCAAAACCGTCGATGACCAGCTCGCTGCCGTTGACGGCGCCGACTCCAGCACGTCGGCCACCCCATCGGCCAAGGACCAGTTCCTGGCGTACATGAACCAGAGCGATGCCGAAAAGGTGCGTCAGCAACTGACCGGCGTTTCGAAGCAAGAGTACGACAACATGACGCCTGAACAGCAGGCGGCCGTGGACAAGAAAGTGGCCGATTTGCAGAAGCAAAAGTCTGAGCAGCAAATCGCCGAACAAGAGGTCAAGACCAGGATCGCCATGGCGAAGGCGGAAATGGCCTGAGGTTCGGGCTTGCAGCGTTTTGTGGGCGCTTGATAAGAAAGGGGTTGAAGAACCAGTTTCATAGCGAACCTTTGGGCATCTTCCTACGCAACACGTCACCCATGAATAGGATCTAGTAGGGCGTGAGCAAAGGTGCGCTGTTGTATAGTTCGGCTCATGTTCAGTACATGATCGAGGAGTGAGTCATGTCCAGATTCAACGCTCAGGTAGTGTCCATTGCCGCCGAACGCGATGCGCAAAAGGCCAAGAAGGCGTTTCTTCAGCTCGTCCATGCTGATCTCACGGAAAATCCGGAGTCCATCAAGCCGATCCCGGAGTCCTTACTGTTGCGGATGCAGCGTCTGAGAGCGAAGGCTCAAGCCAATCGTGAGAGCAGCGATCTGCTGGAAGGGTGATCAATGCATTCAGGGACGATTACGGTTATCAAAGGATGGGCTCTTTATGGTCACCCTCTGTTTCTTGGGCGCCTCGAGGCTTTGGTGAACGAGGTGGAGTCTCTGGCTGGCTATGACCCAAAAGGCTTCCACCAGCATCCGCACTACAAGCTTTTCGAGAAGGTCGACAGGTCCGTCAGAGAGCGGATTCCAGCGAATCCTGCAGCGCCCGAATATCTTCAAGGCAACACGCTGGGCAAGAATTGTCGGCACTGGCGCAGAGCCAAGTCGGGACTGCCCAACCGCTACCGGCTCTTCTTTCAATTCAGAAACGACACCCCCGGCCGCATTGTCTATGCGTGGCTAAACGATGAGGCGAGTTTGCGTAAAGATGGGGCAAGAACGGACGTCTATGCGGTTTTCAAAGCGATATTGAGACGCGGAACCGTCCCCTCCACGTTTAACGAACTGCTCAACGCATCAAGGCCTGTCTGCTGGCAAGTTTGATTTCAAAGCCCGGCGATGTGCCGGGCTTCTTCGTATGCTTTCCTGGCCCTG
>CAURWS010000110.1:0-8853 GCA_963528485.1 uncultured Pseudomonas sp.
GTGTTCGATCCGGGCTATTTCCAGCTGCCGGATTTCGACCACAAGTACCGCAACTGGAACCACAGCGGCGACGGCTGGGTGGATCTGAACGCAGCGATCATGCGTTCCAACGACACCTATTTCTACGATCTGGCGCATAAGCTGGGCATTGATCGTCTGCATGATTACCTGACCATGTTCGGCATTGGCCAGAAGGTCTCGCTGGACATGTTCGAAGAGTCCGCAGGCCTGATGCCGTCCAAGGAGTGGAAGCGCATCACCCGGCGTCAGGCGTGGTTCCCGGGCGAGACGGTGATTCTCGGCATCGGCCAGGGCTATATGCAGGTCACGCCGTTGCAACTGGCCCAGGCGACGACGCTGATCGCCAACAAGGGCGTGTGGAACCGTCCCCATCTGGCCAAGGAAATCGGCGGGGTTGCGCCGGTGGACGAGCACCCGATGCCGAACATCGTGCTGCGTGATCCCCGCGAGTGGGACCAGGTCAACAACGGCATGCAGTCGGTGATGCACGACCCCCGTGGTATCGCCCGCGCTGCAGCCCAGGGTGCGCAATACCGCATCGCCGGCAAGAGTGGTACGGCGCAGGTAGTGGCGATCAAGCAGGGCGAACGTTATAACCGCGAGAAGACGCTGGAGCGGCATCGTGACAACGCCTTGTTCGTTGGCTTTGCACCGGCCGCCAATCCGAAGATCGCTGTGGCGGTGATGATCGAGAACGGTGAGGCGGGCGGTCGGGTGGCGGGCCCTGTGGTGCGGCAGATTCTCGATGCCTGGCTGCTGGATCAGGACGGTCACCTGAAGGCGCAATACGCAACGCCGAACGCGCCGCCGGTCAACCCAAAGCAGCAGATTGCGGCGCCGAGCAAGGCAGTGGTGCAGCCGCCGGTTTGATGTGGAGGTGGGGCCCAGCATCCGTACTGGACCTGTGGGAGCCGGCTTGCTGGCGAAAGCGTTGTTTCAGCCAACGATTCATAGCCTGACACACCGCCTTCGCCAGCAAGCCGGCTCCCACAGGGTTCGGGGTGGCCAATGCCCGATGTGCAGCCTGTCGCCGAGCACATCCTGACAAGCACTGAACTGTGACCGGTGCTACAGGTCGATTTGAAACGACGCGCGTTGCAGCCTTTCGCTTGGCGCGTAACCTTCGACTCGACAAGGAACCTGCCCCATGTCCAGCAGAACCATCGCCGACCATCTCGCCCAAACCCTCGCCGCTGCAGGCGTCTCGAAGATCTGGGGCGTCAGTGGCGACAGCCTGAACGGCCTGACCGACAGCCTCGAGCGCTTGGGCAAGATCAAGTGGATGCACACCCGGCACGAGGAGGTGGCGGCCTTCGCTGCCGGTGCCGAGGCGGCATCCACCGGTTCGCTGGCGGTCTGCGCAGGCAGTTGCGGTCCGGGCAACCTGCATTTGATCAATGGCCTGTATGACTGCCACCGCAGCCGCGTGCCGGTGCTGGCCATCGCTGCGCAGATTCCATCCTCCGAGATCGGCCTGAATTACTTCCAGGAAACCCATCCCACCGAACTGTTCAAGGAATGCAGCCATTTTGTCGAGGCCGTGAGCAGCGCCGAGCAATTCCCTCGGGTGCTGGAGCGCGCCATGCGAGCGGCGATCAGCCAGCGCGGTGTGGCAGTGATCGTGATTCCGGGGGATGTCGCCTTGCTTCCGGCCCCCGACGTCAAACCGACCTGGGTCGAACCAACCCCCGCTCGCGTGATCCCGGCCGAGAAAGACCTGCAACAGCTGGTTACGCTCCTCGATAAATCCAAAAGCGTGACCATCCTGGCCGGCGCCGGTTGCGCCGAGGCCCACGATCAGGTCGTGGCACTGGCGGAAAAACTCTCGGCCCCTGTGGTGCATGCCCTGCGTGGCAAGCAGTACATCGAATACGCCAACCCCTTCGACGTGGGCATGACCGGCCTGATCGGCTTCAGCTCCGGCTATCACGCGATGCTGTCCTGCGACACGTTGCTGATCCTGGGCAGCAGTTTTCCGTATCGCAACTTCTACCCGGAAAAAGCCAATATCGTGCAGATCGACATCGAGGCCTCCGCCTTGGGCCGCCGCGTGCCGTTGACCCTGGGGCTTGAGGGCGGCATTGCCGAAACCATCGTCGCGCTGCTGCCGCGAATCAAGGCGCACACCGATCGCAAGTTCCTCGACAAGGCGCTGGATCACTACGCCAAGTCCCGGGAGGAGCTGGACGAACTGGCCACGCCATCGGCCCATGGCGAGCCGATTCACCCGCAGTACCTGACGCGCATGGTCGACGCCTATGCCGATCCGGATGCCATCTTCACGGTCGACGTCGGCACCCCGACGCTGTGGGCGGCGCGCTACCTGACCATGAACGGCCAGCGCAAACTGCTGGGCTCGTTCAACCACGGCTCCATGGCCAACGCCATGCCTCAGGCACTGGGCGCCAAGGCGGCGTTCCCGGAGCGGCAAGTGGTGGCGCTGTGCGGCGATGGCGGGCTGTCGATGCTGTTGGGGGATCTGTTGAGCATTCGCCAGCTCGAGCTGCCGATCAAGCTGGTGGTGTTCAACAACAGCTCGCTGGGCTTCGTCGCCATGGAGATGCAGGCGAGCGGTTATGTGCCCCATGACACGGATTTCAACGCCACCAACTTTGCCAACATCGCCATCGGCGCGGGGATTCTGGGGATTCGCGTGGAGGACTCCGCCGACCTGCCCAATGCGCTGAAAAAAGCCTTTGAGCATCCGGGACCCGTGGTGGTGGATGTGGTCACGGCCAAACAGGAACTGGGCCTGCCGCCGAAGATCAAGCTTGCCCAGGCCAAAGGCTTCAGCCTGTTCATGCTCAAGGCGGTGATGAGCGGCAAGGCCGATCAGGTACTGGAGCTGGCGAAGACCAATTTCCGGTAAATCACCCGGTTCTCTGTAGCAGCCCGACCGGGCTGCTACACGTGTTGTATCGCCAGTTTTCGCATGATTTCTGCCCGCAAAGAGCGCATTTTCCATCCTCTGCGCACCACCGCGAATCAATAATTTCCCCCGCCAAAATCTCCTGAAAAAAAGCATTGTGCCAGCTCGAAAACCGATGTTATGTTGATAACATCACGTTACGAAATGACCTTTCGATAACATTTCTCATCCTGTGCCCGTGGGCATGTGCAGTGGATCGGTGATGGAAAAGAGCCCCTTTCTTGAGACCCTCGAGCAGCGCTTCAGCGACCTGACGCCGACGGGCAAGCGCATCGCCGGGTATCTGTTGGCCAATCCGCAGAAGCTGCCGTTCGAGACCGCCGACAGCATCGCCCAGCAGACCGGCACCACGGGGATTTCCGTCGGGCGCTTCCTGCGTTCGCTGGGCTATCGCAACATCGACGACGTCAAACAGAGCCTGCGCGGCGACAGCGCCAGCCCTTGGGTGATCACCGATCGGCTGGGCGCGTTTCGCGAAGAGAACACCCAGGGCGATGCACTGGAGCGTTCGATGAATCGCGAGCTGGAGGCGATCCAGCGGGTCTACGCCCTGGCCCGTGGCGAGACCTTCGCGCGGATCGTCGAGCGGCTGTACAGCGCCGATGCGGTGTTCATCGTCGGCATCCAGACCACGCGCGGCATTCTCAATGCGTTCTTCACGCACCTGGAATACATCCGCCCCAAGGTCTACTACGTCGATGGCCTGTCGGGCACCTACGCCGAATCGCTCAACTCGCAGTTCGACAATCCCTACGCCGTGATCGCTGACTTTCGCACCTATTCGGCGGTGGCCCGGACGTTCTGCGACGTCGCCCACCAGCAGGGCCTGGGCATGGCGTTTATCACCGATTTTCACTGCCCCTGGGCGCGGGATTACCCCACGGACCTGCTGCAGCTCAATTCCGATGTCGGCCAGTTCTGGGATTCCCTGGCGCCCCTGACGTGCCTGTTCAACCTGATGGTCTCGGCGGTGGCGGAAAAGTATGGCGAGCGACTCGATCAACGCCTGGCCAAGAACCGTGAGCTGCAACAACTGTTCGGTCAGTTCGAATGAACCGGCCTTTAACCCTCTGCGCGTGATGAGCGTTGTGATCTGGAGTGTTTTACGTGAATAGCCCCCTCGTCGAAGTCGATGCCCAGGCGTTGCAGGTCGAAGTCGACCTGATCTACGCCGGGGTCGACAACCTCGCCGGCAAGCAGATTTATCAGGACCCGCGTTGCCTGCTGCACCGTGACGCCGAAGTCTGCCTGCGCAAGGCCAGCACCCTGGCGCGCCAGGCCGGTCTGCGCTTGCGCATCTTCGATGCCTATCGCCCGCCGTACGCCCAGTACCTGTTGTGGGAAGCACTGCCCAATCCCGAATACGTTCGCGATCCTGGCCTGGGCTCCCATCACACCCGAGGCGTGGCCGTCGACCTGACGCTGATCGACGCCAACGGCAAGGCGCTGGACATGGGCACCGGGTTTGACGACATGCGCGAGCATTCGCACCAGTTCTTTGCCGATCTGCCTGCTGAGGTGCAGCGCAATCGCCTGTTGCTGCTGGGGATCATGCTCGGCGCGGGGTTTACCTACATCGACAGCGAGTGGTGGCACTACGAATTGCCCGGTGCCGAGGCGTACCCGCTGATCGACGATGGCTCGATACGCCCGCCGAACTGACCCCGACACCGTACACCCGTGACACCTGACCGGGACTCAAAGAATCCCGGCTGAATCTGGCCAAACCTTGCGCTTCAAACCGCGCAGGGCGCGCCATTTCAGAGGCCCGTAACGGCCCCTGAGCTTTAACTGCCCGGTATAGCTTCAATAAAAAACCTGACGTATTTCCATACATCGAATGATCAAGGAACCGGCATGAAATCAATCGTTACCCCACACCAACTGGCGATGGCCATTCTGTGCACCGCCATGGGCCTGGGCGCCTGGCAATCGGCCAGCGCAGCCGTGGCCCAAGACACCCTGATGATCGGCAAACCGTCCGATCCGCAAACCCTCGATCCGGCCGTGACCATCGACAACAACGACTGGACCGTGACCTATCCCGCCTACCAGCGTCTGGTGACCTACAAGGTCGAAAACGGCAAGGGCAGCACCGAGGTACAGGGCGAACTGGCCAGCAGTTGGTCGACCTCGGCCGACAACCTGACCTGGGAGTTCAAGCTCAAGCCCGGCAACAAATTCGATGACGGCGCGGACGTGACTGCCGAGGCGGTGAAGTTTTCCTTTGATCGTGTGATGAAGCTCAAGCAGGGGCCGTCCGGTGCGTTCCCCGATGACATGAGCGTCGCGGTGGTCGATCCGCTGACCGTCAAGTTCACCCTCAAGGCTCCGTACGCGCCATTCCTCTCGACGCTGGCGCACAACGGCGCGGCGATCATCAACCCGGATGTGGCGAAGAAAACCGAAGGTGCCGAGGCGTACCTGTCCAATCACACGGCCGGCTCCGGCGCGTTCAAACTGGTCAACTGGCAGAAGGGCCAGACCCTGACCATGGAGCAGAACAGCTATTACGCAGGCCCCAAACCCACCCTGAAAAAGGTCGTGGTGAAGATCATCGGTGAAGCCTCGGTGCGCCGTCTGCAACTGGAACACGGCGATCTGGACATCATCGAAGACATGCCTGAAGACCAGCTCGAAGCGCTGGCCAAGAAATCCGGCGTCGTGGTGGGGGACTACCCGTCGCTGCGGGTGACCCTGCTGTACCTCAACACCCAGAAAGCGCCGATGAACAACCCCGATGCGCGTCGGGCCATTGTCGAGTCGCTGGACTACGACGGCATCATCAACGGCATTCTCAAGGGCAAGGCCAAACCGCTGAACGGCCCGATTCCGCAGGGTATGTGGGCGTACGACGAGAAGCAGCCCGCGTTCAAGCAGGACATGAGCAAGGCCAAGGAAGACCTGGCCAAGGTCTCGCCGAAGATCAGCAACCTGACGTTCATGTACTCCGACAAGGACCCGAACTGGGAGCCCATCGGCCTGACCCTACAAGCCGGCCTGCAATCGCTGGGCGTGAACCTGAAGATGGAAAAACTGGCCAACGCCAGCATGCGCGAGCGCTTGGGCACCGGTGACTTCGACGTCGCCATCGGCTCCTGGAGCCCGGACTTCGCCGACCCCTACATGTTCATGAACTTCTTCTTTGACTCCAAGCTCAAGGGCCTGGCCGGCAACCGTTCGTTCTACGACAACCCGGCGGTGGACAAGCTGATTCGTGAATCGGCCACCACCAACGACATGGCCAAACGCACCGAGCTGTATCAGCAGGCGCAGAAGATCGTGCTGGGCGACAGTGTCTACGCCTACCTCTACCAGAAGGCCTATACCTTGCCGATGAGCGACAAGGTCAAGGGCTACGTGTTCAACCCGATGCTGGAACAGGTGTTCAACGTCGGCACGATCACCAAGTAGGGCGTGTGTTGGATTGCCCGGCCCCCGGTCTGCGTGGGGTCGTGGCAACGCTGTGTCCGCGAGCTGTTTCGCGTTGTCGATTGAATGCGTGACCGAGGTGCCTGATGGCCTTCCTGAATACTCTGCGTAAACGCCTGGGCGGCCTGCTGCTGGTGGTCTTTGGCGTTTCCCTGATTACCTTTTCCATATCGCACCTGATTCCGGGTGACCCCGCGCGGCTGATCGCTGGCGATCGCGCAACCGATGCCATTGTCGAGAACATTCGTCATCAACTGGGGCTGGACCTGCCGCTATATCAACAATACGGGCGCTACATGCTCGACCTGTTGCACGGCGATCTGGGCACATCGATCCGCACCCATCGTCCGGTGCTGGAAGATCTGCAGGCGTTTTTTCCGGCGACCCTGGAACTGGCGCTGGCGGCGTTGAGCCTGTCTATCCTGATCGGCGTGCCGCTGGGCGTGCTGTCGGCGGTGTACCACAACCGCTTCATCGATCAGGTGGCGCGAACCCTGGCGGTGACCGGTATTTCCACCCCGGCGTTCTGGCTCGGGTTGGGGCTGATCGTGCTGTTCTACGGCCATTTGAACTGGCTACCGGGGAGCGGGCGCATCGATGAGGGGCTGGAGCCGCCCCCGACGGTGACCGGCTTCTACCTGATCGACACCCTGATTGCCGGCGACACGGCGCTGTTTTTCAACGCCGTGCAGCACCTGATCCTGCCCGCGATCACGCTGGGGTTCGTCAATCTGGGCGTGGTGGCGCGGCAGATCCGCTCGGCGATGCTCGATCAACTGGGCGAGGACTACATCCGCACCGCGCGGGCCTACGGCTTGTCGAAATGGACCGTGATCCTGCGCCATGCGTTGCCCAATGCGCTGATCCCTTCGGTGACCGTGCTCGGCCTGACCTTGGGCGATCTGCTTTATGGCGCCGTGCTCACCGAAACCGTGTTCGCCTGGCCCGGCATGGGCGCCTATGTGGTCAAGTCGATCCAGTCGCTGGATTTCCCGGCGGTGATGGGTTTCGCGATCCTGGTGTCCTTCATTTATGTACTGCTCAACATGGCGATCGATCTGCTGTACCGCCTGATCGACCCCCGCATCGGCGAGGTCAACTGACATGTCCACTCCCATCACCGCGCCCGTCGTGGCGCCGCTGCCAAAAGCCTCGCGCTGGCAGGACAAATTCGCCTACCTGAGCCATCAGGTCCGTCGCAGCCCGCTGACCATGGCCGGGCTGTTGATCACCCTGATGGTGCTGCTGTGCATGCTCTTCGCGCCCTGGCTGGCGTCCCATGACCCGAACGCCTTGAACCTCTCCCAGCGATTGGCCGCGCCTTCGGCCGCGCACTGGTTCGGCACCGACGAAGTGGGTCGCGACCTGTTCAGCCGGGTGCTGTATGGCAGCCGGCAATCGGTCGGTGTCGGCCTGTTCGTGGCCTTCGCCTCGTGTTTCGCCGGCGGGCTGTTGGGCTGCATGTCGGGCATCATCGGCGGGCGTTTCGACGGCCTGATCATGCGCTTGATGGACATCATGCTGTCGGTGCCGTCGCTGGTGCTGATCATGGCGCTGGCTGCCGCGCTGGGCCCGAGCCTGTTCAACGCCATGCTCGCCATCACCCTGGTGCGCATCCCGTTCTATGTGCGCCTGGCGCGGGGGCAGGCGCTGAGCATCCGCCAGATGGGCTACGTCAAAGCCGCTGAAACCTTTGGTGCCGGGCGCTGGCACATGGTGCTCTGGCACGTCGCGCGCAATGCCATGCCGCCGCTGTTGGTGCAGCTGAGCCTGGACATCGGCAGCGCGATTCTCATGGCCTCGGCGCTGGGCTTCATCGGCCTGGGGGCACAACAGCCCACGGCGGAGTGGGGGGCGATGGTCGCGACGGGACGCAATTACATCCTCGACCAGTGGTGGTATTCGACCTTCCCCGGCGTGGCGATCCTGATCACCGCCACCGGTTTCAACCTCTTGGGCGACGGCGTGCGTGACCTGCTCGACCCTCGGCAGCAGGGGAAGTGACCATGCGTACTCAAACTCAAGCATCCAGCGCAGGCCAGCCGGTGGCGCCGGTGCTGGCCATCGACAACCTGAGCATCGAATTCCCGGCCTACAAGAGCACGGTGAAGGCCCTGAACGGCGTGTCGTTGCACGTCAACCCGGGGGAGATCGTCGGGGTGATCGGCGAGTCCGGTTCCGGCAAATCCGTCACCGCCATGCTCAGCCTGCGCCTGCTCCCCGAACGCGCCTATCAGGTGAAAAGCGGCAGCCTCAACATCCTCGGCCGCGACATGCTGACAGCCCGGGAAAAAGACCTGCTCAACGTTCGCGGGCGCGATGCCGCGATGATCTTTCAGGAGCCCATGACCGCGCTGAACCCGACGCGGCGCATCGGTCGGCAGATGCTCGACGTGATCATTCATCACCAGCGCCTGAGCAAACAGGACGCTCACGCCAAGGCCGTCGCCTTGCTGCGCGACATGCACATC
>CAURWS010000111.1:0-8807 GCA_963528485.1 uncultured Pseudomonas sp.
CCGTGCCTGCGGGGCAGGGCGGCATGGCGGCCATTCTCGGCCTGGAAGATGCTGACGTCATCGCAGCCTGTGCCGAAGCGGCCCAGGGCGACGTGGTCAGCGCCGTCAATTTCAACTCGCCTGGCCAGGTGGTCATCGCCGGTGCCAAGGCTGCGGTCGAGCGCGCCATCGAAGTGTGCAAGGCCAAGGGCGCCAAGCGCGCGCTGCCCCTGCCTGTCAGCGTGCCGTCGCACTGTGAACTGATGCGCCCGGCTGCCGAGCGTTTCGCCGAATCCATTGCCGCCATCGACTGGCAGGCGCCGCAAATCCCGCTGGTGCAGAACGTCAGCGCCAGCGTGGTTTCGGATCTGGGCACGCTGAAAACCGATTTGCTGCAGCAGTTGTACAAGCCGGTGCGCTGGGTCGAGTCGATCCAGGCACTGGCCGCCAATGGCGCGCTGCAGCTGGTCGAATGCGGTCCAGGCAAGGTTCTGGCCGGTCTGAACAAGCGTTGCGCCGACGGCGTGAACACTTACAACCTCAACACCCCGGATGCCTTCGCTGCCGCTCGCGCAGCGCTGGTCTGATCCCGATTAGGAGACGCTTGCATGAGTCTGCAAGGTAAAGTTGCACTGGTCACCGGCGCGAGCCGTGGCATTGGCCGGGCAATCGCCCTGGAATTGGGTCGTAACGGCGCAACCGTTGTGGGGACCGCCACCTCTGAAGCCGGTGCCGAGAAAATCACCGCCTACTTTAAGGAAAACGGTGTCGAAGGCTTCGGTCTGGCCCTGGATGTCGGCAACGACGAGTCGGTCAGTGCCGTTCTGGCCCAGATTACCGAGCGCGTTGGCGCGCCGTTGATCCTGGTCAACAACGCCGGCATCACCCGTGACAACCTGATGATGCGCATGAAGGATGACGAGTGGCATGACGTCATCAACACCAACCTGACCAGCCTGTATCGCCTGACCAAGGGCGTTCTGCGCGGCATGACCAAAGCCCGTTGGGGCCGCATCATCAGCATCGGTTCGGTAGTGGGTGCCATGGGCAACGCCGGTCAAGTAAACTATGCCGCCGCGAAAGCGGGTCTGGAAGGCTTCAGCCGCGCACTGGCGCGTGAAGTCGGTTCCCGTTCAGTGACCGTCAACTCGGTCACGCCGGGCTTTATCGACACCGATATGACCCGAGAGCTGCCAGAGGCACAACGTGATTCCCTGACGGCCCAGATTCCACTGGGTCGACTGGGGCAGGCCGAAGAGATCGCGCATGTGGTCGCTTTTCTTGCCTCGGAAGGTGCAGGCTACGTTACCGGGGCTACAATCCCCGTGAACGGCGGCATGTACATGTGACTTCCCGTATCGAAAAAATGTCATACGGGCTGTCTAAAATCCGTTATAAAGCTGAAATCTATTGATGGGTTGCAGGGCGATGGGCGTAGCGGGAATTGCGTTTAGCTTGAAATGCGCAAAACCTCTTCTATACACTTACCCATCGGCCAGCTGCCCGAATTTGTCCACTAGGAGTTAAAACACGGTATGAGCACCATCGAAGAGCGCGTCAAGAAAATCGTTGCCGAGCAACTTGGCGTCAAACCTGAAGAAGTCGTGAACACTGCTTCTTTCGTTGAAGACCTGGGTGCCGACTCCCTTGACACCGTTGAGCTGGTGATGGCTCTGGAAGAGGAATTCGAGACCGAAATCCCTGACGAAGAAGCCGAGAAGATCACCACCGTTCAAGCCGCTATCGATTACGTTACTGCCCACCAGGCGTAAGCTTTGTAATCGTAGTTCGCTTGTCCTGGAGAAACCGCACTGCCTCAGGCGTGCGGTTTTTTCTTTAAACAGGGCCAGCGTTTCGTCAATAGATTAAAGGAGAGTCCTGTGTCGCGTAGACGCGTCGTGGTCACCGGTATGGGTATGCTGACGCCACTGGGTAACGATGTGCCCAGCACCTGGCAAGGCATTCTGGCTGGCCAGAGTGGCATTGGCCCCATCGAACACACGGACCTTTCGGCTTACACGACCCGTTTCGGCGGCTCGGTCAAAGGCTTCAACGTCGAAGAATATCTGTCGCCCAAAGAGGCGCGCCGTCTCGACCTGTTCATTCAATACGGCCTGGCTGCCAGCTTTCAGGCTGTGCGCAATGCCGGGATCGAAATCACCGACGCCAATCGCGAGCGCGTGGGTGTGGCCATGGGCTCCGGTATCGGCGGCCTGACCAACATCGAAAACACCAGCCGTCTGCTGCATGAGCAGGGGCCTGGCAAGATCTCCCCGTTCTTCGTGCCGGGTTCGATCATCAACATGATTTCCGGTTTCCTGTCGATCCATCTGGGCGCACAGGGTCCGAACTACGCCATCGCCACTGCATGCACCACCAGCACGCACTGCATCGGCATGGCGGCACGCAACATTGCCTACGACGAAGCCGACGTGATGATCGCCGGTGGCGCCGAAATGGCAGCCTGCGGTCTGGGCATGGGCGGCTTTGGCGCCTCCCGCGCACTGTCGACCCGCAACGACGAGCCGACTCGCGCCAGCCGTCCGTGGGACAAAGGCCGTGATGGCTTCGTGCTGTCGAACGGCGCCGGCGCACTGGTGCTTGAAGAGCTCGAACACGCCAAGGCTCGCGGCGCGACCATCTATGCCGAGCTGATCGGTTTTGGCATGAGCGGCGATGCGTTCCACATGACCTCGCCGCCAGACGATGGCGCAGGCGCGGCCCGCTGTATCACCAACGCCTTGCGCGACGCGAAAATCGCGCCGGATCAGGTGCAGTACATCAATGCCCACGGGACCTCGACCCCGGCAGGCGACCTGGCCGAAGTGAACGCCATCAAGTCGGTGTTCGGTGATCACGCCTACAAGCTGGCGGTCAGCTCGACCAAGTCCATGACTGGCCACTTGCTGGGTGCTGCAGGCGCCATCGAGGCGATCTTCAGTGTGCTGGCAATCAACGGTCAGGTCGCGCCGCCGACCATCAACCTTGATGAGCCGAGCGAAGGCTGCGATCTGGACTTCGTGCCCCATGAAGCGCGTAGCATGCCGATCGATGTCGTGGTCTCCAACTCCTTTGGTTTTGGCGGCACCAACGGCTCTCTGGTGTTCCGCCGGTTCGCCGAATGACCTTGTGCTGGATCGACGGCGTGCCCGACGACTCCCTGTCCGTCAAGGATCGGGGGTTGGCCTACGGGGATGGTTTCTTCGAGACCATCCTGGTCAAGGCGGGGCAGCCGCTGTTGTTCGAGCGTCACACGCAGCGCCTGGCGCTGGCGGGCAAGCGTCTGGCGTTTGCGCTCGATCTGCCCTTGATCGAATCTGAATGCAGGGCCTTTGCCACGCAGCTGAGCGACGGGGTGATGAAACTGATCATCACCCGTGGCGACGGCCTGCGAGGCTACGCGCCCACTGCGGGCGCGCCAGCGCGGCGCATTCTGCAGGCCAGCCCGTTGCCTGCTTATCCACAAGCGAATGCCGAGCAGGGCGTGCGCCTGTTTCCTTGCCGCACACGCCTTGCCGAGCAGCCGTTGCTGGCTGGGCTCAAGCACCTGAATCGCCTGGAGCAGGTCATCGCCCGCAACGAGTGGGGCGACACCGAGCATGCCGAGGGTTTGATGCGTGACACATCCGGACGCATTGTCGAGGCGGTCTACAGCAACCTGTTTCTGGTCAAGGGCGGTGTCTTGCTGACCCCTGATCTGACCCGCTGTGGTGTGGCTGGCGTGATGCGTGCCGAGCTGCTGGCGCAGGCGGAGCAGGCCAATCTGCCGGTGCGGGCCCTGGATCTGCGAATGTCCGATCTGCAAAAGGCCGACGAAGTGTTCGTCTGCAACAGCGTGTATGGCATCTGGCCGGTTCGTGGCTTCGAACAACTGAACTGGCCCGTTGGCCCTGTCACCCGTAAACTGCAACACCTCGTTCGCGGGCTTCTGGATATCTGATCTGTGATCCGAAAATTATTCGTCTTGCTGGAAACAGGTGTGGTTCTGGCGGGGCTCTTGTTGGGTCTGGCCTTCTGGCAGCAGAACAACGCGCTGCAACAACCGCTGAACCTTACCCAAGAGCAATTGCTCGATGTGCCGTCCGGCGCATCGCCCACGGGCGTACTCAATCGTCTGCAAGCCGACGGCGTCATCAAGGATGCGTTCTGGTTGCGCCTGTACTGGCGTTTCAACCTCGCTGGCCAGTCGCTGCACAGCGGCGAATATCGTATGACGCCGGGCATGGACGCCAAGTCCTTGTTGGCCCTGTGGCAGAAAGGCGAGGTCGTGCAATACAGCCTGACCTTGGTCGAAGGCTGGAATTTCCGTCAGGTGCGCGCCGCGCTGGCCAAGCAGGCCAAGCTGGAACAGACGCTGACCAATCTCAGCGATAGCGAGCTGATGGCCAGGATCGGCCATCCCAATGTCTTTCCTGAAGGGCGTTTCTTCCCCGACACCTATCGCTATGTGCGCGGCATGACGGACGTCGAGCTGCTCAAGCAGGCCTACAATCGCCTCGATGACGTGTTGAAGGATGAGTGGGACAAGCGCGCCGCCGGCGTACCCTATGCTGACCCTTATCAGGCGCTGATCATGGCCTCGCTGGTCGAGAAGGAGACCGGCGTCCCTCAGGAGCGTGGGCAGATCGCCGGCGTCTTTGTGCGGCGTCTTCAGCAAGGCATGTTGCTGCAGACCGATCCTACGGTCATCTACGGCTTGGGCGAGCGTTACAACGGCAAGATCACACGGGCGTTTCTGAAAGAGGCTACGCCTTACAACACTTACGTGATCTCCGGCCTGCCGCCGACGCCGATTTCCATGGTCGGGCGTGAAGCGATTCATGCCGCGATGAACCCGGTGCCCGGCAACAGCCTGTATTTCGTAGCTCGGGGCGACGGCAGTCACGTGTTCTCGGCGGATCTGGACGCGCACAACGCGGCCGTCAAAGAGTTTCAGCTCAAGCGTCGCGCCGATTACCGTTCAAGCCCTGCGCCTGTAACCGCCCCGGTGCCGAGCGCTGAAACGGTGCCAAGCGCCGAAAAACCACCGGCAGAGCAGACGCCGCAGGTGCCGCAGCCTGAAGCGAAATCGCCGGAGCCGTCCGCCGAGCCAAAAGAACCTGCAAAACCGGGCGAGGAACAGCCGGCCCCTGAGCCATCTGCTCCGTCGACCGAGACCAGCGACAAGGCCGGAAAGAGCGAGTCGAGCCCGCAATGAATCTGATGAAGGACTGCCTGTGACTGGTTTGTTTATTACCCTGGAAGGTCCCGAAGGCGCGGGCAAGAGCACTAACCGCGAGTACCTGGCCGAGCGCCTGCGCAGCCACGGCATCGACGTGGTCCTGACCCGTGAGCCAGGCGGCACGCCGTTGGCCGAACGCATTCGCGAACTGCTGCTCGCGCCCAGCGATGAAAGCATGGACGCCGATACCGAGCTGCTGCTGGTGTTCGCCGCTCGTGCCCAGCATCTGGCCGGAGTGATTCGCCCGGCGTTGGCTCGTGGCGCCGTAGTACTTTGCGACAGGTTTACCGATGCAACTTACGCCTATCAGGGCGGCGGTCGTGGTCTGTCGGTCGAGCGCATCGCCGCGCTGGAAGATTTCGTGCAAGGTGCCTTGCGCCCCGATCTGACGCTGGTGTTCGACTTGCCGGTCGAGATCGGTCTGGCGCGGGCGAGCGCGCGTGGTCGGCTCGATCGCTTCGAGCAGGAAGGCCGCGTCTTTTTCGACGCGGTGCGCAGCACCTACCTGAATCGCGCTGCCGCGGCGCCCGAGCGCTACCGCCTGGTCGAGGCCGCGCTGCCCCTGGATCAGGTGCAGGCGTCCCTCGACACGTTGCTGCCTGAGCTGCTGAAACTGCTGGCGGATCGTCAGCATGGCTGAGGCCTATCCCTGGCAGCAAAGCCTCTGGCAGCAACTGGCCGGTCGTCAGCAGCACGCCCACGCCTATCTGCTGCACGGGCCTGCCGGGATCGGCAAGCGCGCGCTGGCCGAGCGGCTGATGCACCTGTTGTTGTGCCAGCGTCCCGAGGGCCTTGAGGCCTGTGGGCAGTGCAAATCCTGTTCGCTGCTGGCTGCCGGTAGCCACCCTGACAACTACGTGCTGGAACCCGAAGAAGCGGACAAGGCGATCAAGGTCGATCAGGTGCGTGATCTGGTCAGCTTCGTGGTGCAGACCGCGCAGATGGGCGGGCGCAAGGTGGTGTTGATCGAGCCGGTCGAGTCGATGAACATCAACGCCGCCAACGCCCTGCTAAAAAGTCTTGAAGAGCCTTCCGGCGACACCGTTTTGCTGTTGGTCAGCCATCAGCCGAGCCGTCTGCTGCCGACCATCAAGAGCCGTTGCGTGCAGCAAGCCTGCCCGCTGCCGAGCGAGGCGATGAGCGTGGCCTGGCTGGCCGACGCGCTGCCTGACTGTACGCAAGAAGAACGGGTTGAGCTGCTGACCCTGGCCGCAGGCTCGCCGCTGGCGGCCGTCACCCTTCAGGCCCAGGGCGTTCGCGAACAGCGCGCGCTGGTGGTCGATGGTGTGAAAAAACTGCTCAAGGGCCAGCAATCGCCGACCCAACTGGCTGAAGGCTGGAAGGATGTGCCGCTGTTGCTGCTGTTCGACTGGTTCTGCGACTGGTCGAACCTGATCCTGCGCTACCAGCTCACCGATGACGAAAGCGGCCTGGGATTGGCCGACATGCGCAAGGTGGTGCAGTATCTGGCGCAGAAGTCGCCCCAGAGTAAAGTGCTGGCCATGCAGGACTGGGTCCTGCTGCAGCGTCAGAAAGTGCTGTCCAAAGCGAACCTGAATCGCGTTTTGTTGCTCGAAGCGTTACTGGTGCAGTGGGCATCTCTGACCGGACAGGGGTAGACTGGCCGCATGACATCAGCATCTACAGAGGAAGTTGAGATGAGCGTCCCCCTGAGCCCGGGTCCACGTAACGGCATCCTGTCTCTGACGATCAAGGACAAATCGGTCCTGTACGCCGCCTACATGCCGTTCATCAAGAATGGCGGCCTGTTCATTCCCACCAGCAAAAGCTACAAGCTGGGGGACGAGGTGTTCATGCTGCTCAACCTGATGGACGAGCCGGAAAAGATCCCGGTCGCCGGCAAGGTCACCTGGATCACCCCCAAAGGTGCCCAGGGCAACCGCGCGGCGGGCGTCGGCGTGCAGTTCAACGACGGCGACAATACCGCCCGGAACATGATCGAAAATTACCTGGCCGGTGCGCTCAAATCCGACCGTCCTACCCATACGATGTAAATGGCTACGGTTCCCATGCTTGTAGATTCCCATTGTCACCTGGATCGTCTCGATCTCGCTCAACACGCAGGCTCCCTCGATAACGCGCTGGAAGCGGCGCGCGGGCGGGGTGTCGGGCATTTTCTCTGCATCGGCGTCAGTGCCGACAACGCCGCCGAGGTCAAATCCCTGGCCGATCGTTACGACGACGTGGATTGCTCGGTGGGCATTCACCCGCTGGACTTGAAACCTGGCGAGGCGCCCGCGCTGGAATGGCTGCTGGGCGAGTTGAATCACCCGCGCGTGGTCGCCATCGGCGAAACCGGGCTGGATTATCACTACGAGCCTGAAGCGGCCGAGTTGCAGCAGGCCTCGTTTCGTCTGCACTTGCAGGCCGCCAATGCCACGGGCAAGCCTGTGATCGTGCACACCCGTGGCGCCCGCGCCGACACCCTCGAGCTGCTGCGCGAAGCCGCGTTGCCCCAGGCGGGCGTGCTGCATTGTTTCACTGAAGACTGGGATATGGCCAAGGCCGCGCTGGACCTGGGTTTCTACATTTCCCTGTCGGGTATCGTGACCTTTCGCAACGCCGATGCCCTGCGTGACGTGGCGAGCAAAGTGCCTGCCGATCGTCTGCTGGTCGAGACCGATTCGCCGTATCTGGCGCCGATCCCGTATCGCGGCAAACCGAACCTGCCGCAATACGTGCGCGAAGTGGCGGAGTTTCTGGCGATGCTGCGGGGCGAGAGCTTCGAGCGGTTCGCGGAGCAGACCACCGAGAACTTCAAACGCCTGTTCCCGCTGGCCCGGGTCAAGGCTGCCTGAGATCGTCAAATCGCAGGCAAAAAAAACCCGGGTTCTGGGGGGTGAATCCGGGTTAAGACCATTAGGAGTAAAACAAAGACACGCTATCCATGGGTGCCTTTACCGATGCTGGCACTTGGGGGAGATGCCGCATCAGCGAATTTAAGTATTGGCTATATTCCACGGGCGTCCAGCGCGCTGCTGTACGTTTTTTAAACAGTTTTGGAATACCCAATCCTCTGTTGATACCTCAAAGCTTGGCAATTTGCCGCACAATCGCCGATATCTCGTCGATCACCCGCGATTGCGCGCAGAAGTGCGGCGAAAAGCGGATACCTGGCCCGCGCGGCAGGCATTCCACCTGATCGCCGCTTTTCCAGTCGAGGCCAAAAGCGACAAAAGATAGGGCTTCCGACGTATATTTGACCAAGGCGACGTCATCGGTCGACGGTGCGTTCAGCCATCGCGCCAGTCGTTCACGAAGGCGTTGCTCGACCTTCATTCAGTCGGAATAGCCCCGCGCGCCTATCAGAACGTTATCTTCGAAGAATTTTCGCACCGCGTGGGCCGTGCGTTTTGGCCAGGGGCCGACCGTCGCGTGGTTGAGATAACGCAAATCAGACGCTTGCGCGAACTCTTCTTGAAACGTAGACATGGTCGGATGATCCGTGCAATTTCCCGCAAGTTAGGCATAATGTGCGGCTTCGATTTTGACTTCACAGCCTCTTCCTATGCAGAAAGAACCTCGTAAGGTCCGTGAGTTTCGGCGCCGTGAGCAAGAAATTCTCGATGCCGCGTTAAAGCTGTTT
>CAURWS010000112.1:0-8793 GCA_963528485.1 uncultured Pseudomonas sp.
TTTACTTCTCCCTCGGTGTGGGGGCGGTTTGTGG
Source organism: uncultured Pseudomonas sp. (assembly GCA_963528485.1). GTDB lineage: Bacteria > Pseudomonadota > Gammaproteobacteria > Pseudomonadales > Pseudomonadaceae > Aquipseudomonas. The sequence continues at coordinate 35 of CAURWS010000112.1, forward strand.
GTCAAAAGCTTCTTACCTCCTATATCCACACCCCGACCCCCACCGGGCCCCCCGCCCCCCGGCTCCCACAAAAGCGCGCTTACTTCAGCGTAACCGTGCCTTTCATCATGCTGATGTGCCCCGGGAACGAGCAGAAGAAACCGTATTTCTCTGCCGGGTCCAGCTTGGAGACGTCGATTGTCAGGGAGTCGGTCTCGCCCGCGCCAATGATCTTGGTGTGAGCGATGACCCGCGCGTCGCCTTCTTTGAGGTATTGCTTGTCGATGCCGGCGCTCAGGCCGTCGGTGGCGATCGGCTGCATGTCAGCCTCTTTACTGATCACCAGGTTATGCCCCATCACATTCTTCGGCAGGCTGCCGGAGTGCGTCAGCTTGACGGTGAATTCCTTGCAGCTCTTGTCGATCTCAATGGCCTTGGTGTTGAACGACATCTGATCGGTGGAATCCACCACGACCGAACATTCAGCGGCCAACAGGTGCCCGCTGGCCAAAGTCAGCAGGGATGCAGCAACAAGCTTGCGAATCATGTTTGAGTCTCCTGAATGGGGTTGCTCTTGTTTTTTGTATACAAAGAGTGCCTTAACTTTAAGCAATTTATCAACCACAGATTATGAAACCTGTCTGGGTGGCGTCTATCAGGGCCATCGAGACAATCAAGCAGCGGACGCTACAGTGACCTCCTAAGATGCGCTTGTCACCCCTCAATCAGGACGATCGCCATGCAACTGAACAGCCTTTTTCGCAGCTTGCTCGCCGCCTATGCCTGCGGCGCCAGCGGCAGCTACGACAGCGCCACCCAGGATTACAGCCCCTATCAACGCGCAGCCGCCCACGCCTGACGCGGGAAAACGCGTCAGGGGTATGTGCTTAAGAAACGAACGGGCGGGAAAAAATACAGGCCGATTCACTCGGCCAGCGGCATGACCGTTACGCTGACTTCCGGGTCATGGTTGCCGCCGCCGAGGATTACCCCACGCAGCGGTGAGACATCGGAAAAGTCGCGCCCCCACGCCAGACTGATGTGCTCCAGCGCAGGCTGAATGTTGTTGGTGGGGTCGAAATCCACCCAGCCCAACGTCGGACAGAACACCGAGACCCAGGCATGGGAAGCGTCGGCGCCGATCAGACGCGGCTGCCCGGGGGGTGGCTGAGTCAGCAGGTAGCCGCTGACGTAACGCGCCGCCAGCCCGCGTGAGCGCAGGCAGGCGAGCATGAGATGCGCGAAGTCCTGACAGACCCCCCGACGCCTTTCCAGCACTTCGACAAGGGGCGTCGCCACCTGCGTCGCTTCGCCGTCGAAGGTGAATTCGTCGAAGATCTTTTCCATCAGCGCCTGCGCGCACAGCAGCAGCGGCCGCCCAAGCGGGAAACACGCTGCCGAGAATTCCACAAACGACTGCTTCAGGTGCACATAAGGCGACTCGAAGCGATAACGGCAAGCGTCGAGAATGTCCGGCGACATCTTCGAGGCGCTGTAGGTCAGCGTGCTGCGAGCGACATCCCACGGCACCGATTGGGTGAAATCCAGCGCCGGGCGTTCCAGCACTTCGATGCGCAGCCGCGCGTTGACCTGCAACTCATCATGAGGCCGCTCGAACGCCAGGCGGGTCAGCGGATTGCCGAACACGTCCAGCTCGTCGCGTCGCGTGGTCGGCGCCGGACTGATCTCCAGCGCCTGCTCAAGGCAACGCTGCCACGGGCTGTGACGCGGCCACAGGTGTGCCAGCTGCTGCGCCAGGGACACCGGGCTGTCGTACTTGTAATGGGTATCGTGAAGAATCTGGTAATGGGCGCTGTTCATCAGACGGACACCGTACGCTGGCTGACATCATCGACATGGGCGAAGTGACGCAGGGAAAGCCGGTCAGACACTTGACCACTGAGATCGCCAATGCTTTGCAACAGATCTGCCAAGCCGTGCAACGCCGCCTTGAAGCTGGCTTCGCCGAACAGGCCATTCTCCAGACAACCCAAGTCGAAGGTCGCCAAACGCTGAGTCAGCACAGCGAGGCCTCTTTCGTGGGCCACGCCGAAATCGTCGTTCAAACGCTTCACCGAGCGGTTTACCAGCTTGAGCTGGAACAGCACGGCGTGGGGGTTCTGGGCATCGAGCAGGAGCAGGTCCAGCACCGGGATCAACTGCGGCAGCGCCAGATAACGCGAGCGGTAGGTGATGCTGCTGTTGCCCAGCTCCAGCAGCCAGTCCAGTGCGTCCTGATCGAACACCGCATCGCTGCGCAGGAAGGCCGCAAGGCTGGTGCTGAGAAATTGCAGACGCTCGATGCGCCGGCCGATCATCAAAAAGCGCCAGCCCTCGTCGCGGGTCATGTCGTCCAGCGCAAAGCCGGACAACGCCGCCAGAGACATCACCAGACGGTTGAGGAAGTCCAGCAACTCGCCGAAGTCCGGCGTGTCGGTGTCCAGGCTCGCCGCTTCGCGCTGCAATTCCACCAACGCCTGCCAGTTCTCCCGGGACAACTTGCCGCGCACCTGTGAGGCCGCCCACTGCAGGCGCTGCAGGTTGGAACGCAGGCTGAACGACCAGTCTTCGCCGAGCAAAGCGGCGAGCAGTCGATCGTGCAGCTCGCTCGGCTCGTCCTCGTCTTCTCGCGGGACCAGATTCAGGCGCTCGCCCAGCTCGACCGCGGCCTGTAGCGCCAGCGGGTCATCGCCATCGACATAGCGCGCCAGCATGATGCGCAGCAGCCGCGCGCTGTCGTCGCAACGCTCGCAGTAACGGCCGAACCAGAACAGATTTTCCACCACCCGCGACGGCAAATACGGGTCGCGACGAATCAGGTCATGCACACCCAGCGAATGGCGGCCCTTCCAGGGCTCGCTGCCCAGTGTGCGCTCGCCGAGAATCCAGGTGTCCTTGCTGGCCCCGCCGCGCTGCATCGACACCACGTCGGCGTCGGCATCGGCGGCCACGCGGGTCAGGCCGCCGGGCAGGACGCGATAGCCATCGGCCGTGGCCACGGCATACACGCGCATGCCGATGGCGCGAGGCTGAAGCTGCGACTCGGTGCCCTGCCAGACCGGCGCGTGAGACAACTGCGCCAGCTCCTGAGCGACATACGCATAGGGCCGCGCCTGCATGCGCGCAGCCAGGGCCTGGCGCTGTTCCTCGTTGAGATCGCGACCAAACACCGGGGCGAAGCTCTGGGACGGGAACGCCGGCTTGATCAGCAGCTCGGGCATCTTTTCCAGCGCCTGCGCCAGCACCGGCGGCTCGCCGCACCACCAGGTGGCGATAGACGGCAGGATCAGCTCTTCGCCGAACAGGAACTCGTTGATCTTCGGCAGGAAGCCCAACAACCCTGGCGATTCCAGCACGCCGCTGCCCAAGGCATTGGCGACCAGCACGCGGCCCTGACGCACAGCTTCAAGCAGGCCAGGGACGCCGAGCGCCGAATCGGTGCGCAGCTCCAACGGGTCGCAGAAATCGTCGTCCAGACGCCGCATGATCGCGTGCACCCGGCGCAGGCCGCTGAGGGTTTTCAGGTAGACCGTGGCGTCGCGCACGGTGAGGTCGCTGCCTTCCACCAGCGGGTATCCCAATTGACCCGCCAGATACAAATGCTCGAAATAACTTTCGTTGAAGCGCCCCGGCGTCAGCAGCACCACCAGCGGCGCTTCGTGGCTGCTCGGCGCCTGGCGGGCGAGGGTTTCCTGCAGCGAGCGGAAGAAACCGGACAGGTGCTGCACTTCCAGATCGCGATACAGCTCGGGGAACGCGCGGGACACGATCAGGCGGTTTTCCAGGGCGTAACCTGCGCCCGACGGCGCTTGAGTGCGGTCCGCCGTGACCCACCAGCGGCCATCAGGGGTGCGCGCCAAATCCACCGCGTAAACGTGCAGAAAAGTGCCTTCCGGCGGCGTCACCCCTTGGCAGGGCCAGAGAAAATTGTTGTGCCCGAACACCAGCTCGGCAGGCAGCAGCCCTTCGGCAATCAGCTTTTGCGAGCCATAAAGGTCGGCCAGCACGGCGTTGAGCAGCCGGGCCCGTTGCGCGATGCCTGCAGCCAACTGCTGCCATTCATCCACTGGAATCAAATGCGGCAGCAGGTCCAGTTCCCACGGACGATCCGCGCCCTTGGGGTCGGCATAAACGTTATAGGTGACGCCGTTTTCCTGAATCTGCCGGGCCAGCAGCGCCTGACGCTGAATCAACTGAGCAGGGGTGCTGCGTTGCAGCTGCTCGTAGAAGCGCAGCCAATGCGGCCGAACGGCGCCGCTGGCGTCGAGCATCTCGTGATAAGTGCCCGCAGAAAGCGGGTATCGGTCAAGCAGGTCGGGCATGGAAGGCTCGGCAGACAACTAAAGGAGTCAGATTAGTGCAGACAAAGTGACACGCAGTGGCTCGCTTCCCTGCGGCCGCTCTCTGAGCCGGATCGCCTGTCTTGGCAGACAGGCGATCCGTGCGGGCCGTTTTATCGATGCAGACGCAGATCCAGCGTCATGGGCAGTTCATCATTGAGGGTCAGTGCAGGGACCGCCAGTTTGCCCGGGCTGTGGCCGACGCGGAAAAACCGCGACAGACGCCGGCTTTCGGCTTCGTTGGCGTTCACCGGCAGGGTTTCGTAATTGCGCCCCCCAGGATGCGCGACATGATACTCGCAGCCGCCCAGCGAGCGCTGCATCCAGGTGTCGAGGATGTCGAAAACCAGCGGCGCATGCACAGGAATTGTCGGCTGCAAGGCATTGAACGGCTGCCAGGCGCGATAACGCACGCCCGCGACGAACTCGCCAATGCGCCCGGTCGGGCGCAACGGCACCGGCACGCCGTTGCAGGTGAGCATGTAGCGCTGCGGCGGCAGGCCGGTGACCTTGAGCTGCAAACGCTCCAGCGACGAGTCCACGTAACGCACCGCGCCACCGGCCGCCCCCTCCTCGCCCAGCACGTGCCAGGGTTCGAGGGCCTGACGCAGTTCCAGCTCGATGCCGCTGACCGCGTAATCGCCCACCTTCGGGAAACGAAACTCCAGATGCGCCGCGAACCACTCGGCGCGCAGCGGGTAACCGGCGGCGTTGAGTTCGACGATGACGTCGGCAAAGTCCTGCTCGATGAAGTGCGGCAGCATGAAGCGGTCATGCAACTCGGTGCCCCAACGCGCCAGCTTGGCCGGTGCATAAGGCTCACGCCAGAATCGCGCGACCAGCGCCCGAAGCAGCAGTTGCTGCGCCAGGCTCATGCGCGCATGGGGCGGCATCTCGAAGGCACGCAGCTCCAGCAGGCCCAGTCGCCCTGTCGCACCATCGGGCGAATACAGTTTGTCGATGCAGAATTCGGCGCGGTGGGTGTTGCCCGTCACGTCGATCAGCAGGTTGCGCAGCAGCCGGTCGACCAGCCACGGCGGGCATTCTTCACCCGGCGCGGGCATTTGCGAGAAGGCGATTTCCAGCTCGTAGAGCGAGTCGTTGCGCGCTTCGTCCACGCGCGGCGCCTGTGAAGTCGGGCCGATGAACAGGCCGGAAAACAGGTACGACAGCGACGGGTGGTTGTGCCAGTAACTCAGCAGGCTGCGCAGCAGATCGGGCCTGCGCAGGAACGGCGAATCCCCAGGCGTCGCGCCGCCGAGAACAAAATGGTTGCCGCCGCCGGTGCCGGTGTGGCGCCCGTCGATCATGAATTTTTCGGTGGTCAGCCGGGTCAGACGCGCCTGTTCGTAGAGGAACTCGGTGCGCTCGACCAGCTCATCCCAACTGGAGGAAGGCTGCACATTGACCTCGATCACGCCCGGGTCCGGCGTGATACGGAAGTTGGCCAGACGCGGATCGCTCGGCGGCTCGTAGCCTTCCAGCAATACCGGGCAATGCAACTCTTCGGCGGTCGCCTCAATGGCCGCGACCAGTTCCAGATAGGCTTCCAGCGACTGCAGCGGCGGCATGAACAGGTACAGGCGCCCGCCACGGGCCTCGGCGCTCAACGCGGTACGGGTGAGCCAGTCCGCCGATTCATCGATCTTCGGTGGGCGCTCGGCATCGAGGTTTTGCTGTTCGCTCAGGCTGCCGAGTTTGCCCTCGATGTCTGCGCGATTCGGTAGATCAGCAAAATCCTGGTTGAAGTCGGTCGGGTGGATATAGGGGTATTCCGCGGCCTTGACCCAAGGCTGCGAGGCCAGCGGCAGGCGATAGCCCAGCGGCGAATCCCCCGGCACCAGTCGGCAATGCTCGTCGCGCAGGTACCAGCGCCCGCTCTGCCAATGCTCATCAGCAGCGGTGCGCGCCAGCGGCAGGACGTGACCGATGACCTTGTCCAGCCCTTGGGAGAACACCTTGCTCAGGCGCTTGCGCTCAAGCTCGTCGCCCAGGCGCGAGTCTTCGGCGCTGACGTTCTGCGGCAAGGCGTTTTCACGCCACAGGTAATAGAAATTGTCTTCGTAGGCCGGGAAAACATAGCGCGCCGGCAGTTTCAGGCGCTCGGCGACGCTACGCAGGAAGCGCCCGGCGGTCTCGCTGTCGGTGCCGTAATCTTGGTTTTCGTCGGCGATCAGCGCGTTGTTGCGCCACACCGGCTCGCCGTCGCGACGCCAGAAGCAGTTCAGCGACCAGCGCGGCAGCTGCTCGCCCGGGTACCACTTGCCCTGCCCGAAATGCACGATGCCCTGCGGCGCGTAATGCTTGCGCATGCGCTGAAACAGCTCGGCGGACAGCACGCGTTTTTTCGGGCCCAGCGCTGCGGTGTTCCACTCGCTGCCGTCGCGATCGTCAATGGACACAAACGTTGGCTCGCCGCCCATGGTCAGGCGCACATCTTCGGCGATCAGGTCGGCATCGATCTGCCGACCGAGGGCCTGAATCTCCAGCCATTGCGCTTCGGTGTACGGCTTGGTGACGCGCGGCGCCTCCCAGATGCGCTCCACCGACATCTCGTGACTGAACTCGGTTTCGCAGGGCTCGACCAGACCGCTGATTGGCGCTGCCGAAGAAGGATCAGGGCTGCAGGCCAAGGGAATGTGCCCCTCCCCGGCGAACAACCCGGAGGTGGCGTCCAGACCGACCCAGCCCGCACCCGGCAGGTAAACCTCGCACCAGGCGTGCAGGTCGGTGAAGTCCACGTCGGTGCCCGACGGCCCGTCCAGCGCTTCGACGTCGGCCTTGAGCTGAATCAGGTAACCGGAGACAAACCGCGCCGCCAGCCCCAGATGCCGCAGCAACTGCACCAGCAGCCACGCCGAATCGCGGCACGAGCCTGACGCGCTGTCGAGGGTGAACTCAGGCGTCTGGATGCCCGGCTCCATGCGGATCAGGTAATTGATGTCGTTGGCCAGGCGCTGGTTGAGGTTGACCAGAAAGTCGATGGCCGGCACCGGCGTGCGGTCGATGCTGTCCAGATACGCCTGAAATCTCGGCGTCAGCGGCAGCTTTTCCAGGTAGGGCTGCAGCTCGTGGTGCTCTTCACGGGCGTAGGTGAAGGGGATCTTTTCAGCGTACGGCTCAAGGAAAAAGTCGAAGGGGTTGAACACCGCCATCTCGGCGACCAGATCCACCTCGATGCGCAGCTCGTCGGTCTTCTCGGGGAACACCAGACGCGCCAGGTAATTACCCTGCGGGTCCTGCTGCCAGTTGATGAAATGGTTTTCAGGCGCCACTTTCAGCGAATAGGACAGCACGCGCGTGCGGCTGTGGGCCGCCGGGCGCAAGCGCACGATCTGCGGCCCGAGCTCGACCGCTCGTTCGTAGCGGTAATGCGTGACGTGGTGCAAGGCAATGTGAATCGACACGGCGTGCCTCCTGCGAGCCTGGACGGTAGAGCAACTGCGCAAGACTTATGCCATGAGGGCAAGTCCGGCGCCTTCGGCGTTGATGGTGCCCGCTCAGCTAAGCACAGCACCAAAATCGCGCCAGCTTCGGCGGATGGTGCAAGGGTCGCACGGAAATGAGGCGGGTGGGGTTATTTGCGTCTCACGTCCTTCAGCCGGTGTCGGATCTGACACCCAGAGCCGCTTTTTGACGAGCCAACTGTAGGACGTTTTCCATTCTTCTGTATGACTGGTCTGATTGTGCGTTCGACGTCTTGTCCCCGATGCCGCAGTGAGAAAAGGTGCGCGTCGACAATTCGTCGAGCACTGGTTTTCAGGGAGCGGTAATGGCAATCGATATGTTTTTGAAGCTGGGCGATATCAAGGGTGAATCCAGAGACAGCGCCCACGCCGAGGAGATCGACATTCAGACGATGCAGTGGGGCATGTCGCAATCAGGCTCGATGCATCAGGGCGGCGGCGGTGGCGCGGGCAAGGTCAGCATGCAGAACCTGAGCCTGAACAAGGCGCTGGACAAGTCTTCGCCCAACCTGATGATGGCCTGCTCCAGCGGCAAGCATTACCCGGAGGCGACCCTTACCGTGCGCAAAGCCGGTGGCACCGCACCGGTGGAGTACATGATCATCACCCTCAAGGAAGTGATGATCGCGTCCTACCAGACGGACGCTGGCAGCCACGATGAAACCCTGCGCGAAACCGTCGAGCTCAATTTCGGCAAGGTCGAAGTCAGCTACCAGCCGCAAAAGGCGGACGGCAGCAAGGATGGCGGGCCGGTCAAGTACGGCTGGAACATCCGCGAAAACGTGAAGATGTAAAACGCAGAACGCCAGCTCACACGCTGGCGTTCCTGTCATCGCTTGGCGACAAGCGCCTGCACACGACCCTGTGAGTCAATAAACAAGTACCGCTGCGAGCGCCAGGGATTCTGCTTCGCTCGTTGCTCCTTTTTTTGGCAAGGAGCCACGCGGCATGCTATCCACACCCAGTTCCAGTT
>CAURWS010000113.1:0-8759 GCA_963528485.1 uncultured Pseudomonas sp.
TTGCTCGGCATCGGCGCCTTCAAGTTCGATCAGCCAGTTCAGGGCCTGATCCATGGCGCTGTCGTGGGCAGGGCCAGGTGAGTGAGAGTCCGTCAAGGAGCATCCTCGGCTACACGGTATGGGGCGGGAGTTTAGCGCTACGGTCGCTGACCTTGCGCAAGATTTCTTATGAATTCAGGATCAGCCGCTCTCATCAGCGTTCGAGTCGGGCGGCAACGCCGACACAAATCGCCATGATCAGCTTGAGTTCCTTTTGCACGGTGCTGGCGGAAACCCCCAGTTGTTCGGCGATTTCCAGATAACTGCAGCCGTTGAGTCGGCTCAGGGTGAAGATTTTCTGCTGGCGCGGCGTGAGTTTTTCCAGGCTGGCGGTGAGGCTCATCAAGAGACGATTGGCGTGTGTGGCGTCTTCCAGTGAGGCATCGGAGGAAACCACGTTGTGCACATCGTCCAGCGGGACGTCATCGACAATGGTGCGCGAATGGATGCGACGGGCGCGCAGATGATCCAGCGCCAGATTGCGCGCGGTCTGGAAAACGAAGGGTTCGAGATGATCGATGGCGCGTTCGCCCAAGGCACGGGTCACTCGCAGGTAGGTTTCCTGCAAGAGGTCTTCGGCGGTACTGGGGTTGCGAACCATGCGTTGCAGGGTGCGCAGCAGAATCGTTCGCCTTGCCAGGAAAACGTCGTTGAAGTGGGACTGACTCACGGGGATACCCGACCAGAAATTCAGTTAATGATAATGCTTATCATCCAGCGATTTGGTCAAGGCCGTAAATTTCAATAAATGTGTTGACGCGAGGACTGCCGCACCCAGTGCGGGCGCTTGCCCGCGATTGCGGTGTATCAGCCAAGTTGGATGACTGACACACCGCCGTCGCGGGCAAGCGAGCTCCTATAGTTAACGCATCGCGTCAGAGGGCGCCGCGCCCGTCAATCCGCGTTCATCAACGCCAGGCAGTTGTCGAGCATGCGGTTGGAGAAGCCCCACTCGTTGTCGTACCAGGCCAGCACCTTCAGCAGACGGCCGCTGACTTTGGTGTGGTTGGCGTCGAAGATCGACGACAGCGGGTTGTGGTTGAAGTCGTGGGACACCAGCGGCAGGGTGTTGTACCCCAGGATCTTCGAGTGCTGGGCGGCTTCTTTCATGATTGCGTTGACTTCTTCGGCCGTCGCGTCGCGCTTGAGCTGAATGGTCAGGTCGACCAGCGACACGTTAATCACCGGTACACGCACGGCCATGCCGGTCAGCTTGCCTGCCAGTTCCGGCAGCACCAGGCCCACGGCTTCAGCGGCGCCGGTCTTGCTTGGGATCATCGACTGCGTGGCCGAACGCGCACGGTAAGGGTCGGTGTGGTAGACGTCGATCAGGTTCTGGTCGTTGGTATAGGCGTGAACGGTGGTCATCAGGCCGCTCTCGATGCCCAGTTCGCGGTTCAGCACCTGAGCCACAGGCGCCAGGCAGTTGGTGGTGCACGAAGCGTTGGAGATGACCTGGTGCGATTGACGCAGCACGTCATGGTTGACGCCGTAGACCACGGTGGCATCAGCGCCTTTGGCCGGGGCCGAGATGATGACTTTCTTGGCGCCTGCGGTGATGTGGGCGGCCGCCTTGGCGCGGTCGGTGAACAGACCAGTGCATTCGAACACCACGTCGATCTTTTCCGATTTCCACGGCAGCTCCGCAGGATTACGAATGGCGCTGACCGAAATACGGTCACCATTGACGGTGATGCTTTCCTTGTCGTGCTCGACCGTTGCGTCGAACGGGCCGTGAACGGTGTCGTATTTGAGCAGGTGGGCGTTGATCTCGCTGTCACCCAGATCGTTGATGGCGACGATCTGCAGGTCCTGACGATAACCTTGGGTATAGAGTGCACGTAGGACGTTGCGGCCGATGCGGCCAAAGCCATTGATTGCGATGCGGAGAGTCATACACCCATCCTCAGTGAATTTGTTGTTGGAATTACAAGATTATTCTCATAAAAATAGAAAACAAGCCTTTTTAGTGGCAGTATTTTGTTTTATCTACAAATAGAAACCCGTCTGGACATCACAACTGTCTGAAAAATCAAAGCGTTGCTGAAGCGTTTCTTCACAGCCATGATCGTTTGTCAGATTTTGTAAGCGCCTGAACGGGTGACCCATCCGCTAGCCTGGAGTTCATGACAATGCATCCCCGCGTCCTTGAGGTAACCGAGCGGCTGATCGCTCGCAGCCGTGATACCCGTCAGCGCTATCTGCAACTGATCCGGGGCGCGGCGAGCGACGGCCCGATGCGCGGCAAGCTGCAGTGCGCCAACTTCGCCCACGGCGTTGCGGCCTGCGGCAGCGAAGACAAGCACAGCCTGCGGATGATGAACGCCGCCAACATCGCCATCGTTTCGGCCTACAACGACATGCTCTCGGCGCATCAGCCGTACGAACACTTTCCTGAGCAGATCAAAAAGGCGCTGCGTGAGATTGGCTCTGTTGGCCAGTTTGCCGGCGGTGTCCCGGCCATGTGCGACGGCGTCACTCAAGGCGAGCCGGGCATGGAACTGAGTATCGCCAGTCGAGAAGTCATTGCGATGGCAACGGCGGTGTCTTTGTCGCACAACATGTTCGACGGCGCGCTGCTGCTGGGCATCTGCGACAAGATCGTGCCGGGCCTGTTGATGGGCTCCCTGCGTTTCGGCCACCTGCCGACGATTTTCGTACCGGGCGGGCCGATGGTGTCGGGCATTTCCAATAAAGAAAAAGCCGACGTGCGGCAACGTTACGCTGAAGGCAAGGCGACCCGCGAAGAGCTGCTGGACTCTGAAATGAAGTCCTACCACGGTCCGGGTACCTGCACGTTCTACGGCACTGCCAACACCAACCAGTTGCTGATGGAAGTCATGGGGCTGCACTTGCCGGGCGCCTCCTTCGTCAATCCCTACACACCGCTGCGCGATGCCCTGACACGCGAAGCGGCGTTCCAGGTCACGCGTCTGACCAAGCAGAGCGGCGATTTCATCCCTCTGGGAGAGATTGTGGACGAGCGTTCGCTGGTCAACTCGATTGTTGCGCTGAACGCGACGGGCGGTTCGACCAACCACACGCTGCACATGCCGGCAATTGCCCAATGCGCGGGCATCCAGCTGACCTGGCAGGACATGGCCGACCTGTCCGAAGTCGTGCCGACCCTGACCCACGTTTATCCAAATGGCAAAGCCGACATCAACCACTTCCAGGCGGCGGGCGGCATGTCGTTCCTGATTCGCGAGCTGCTGGATGCCGGTCTGCTTCACGAAGACGTCAACACCGTGATGGGCCGTGGCCTGCGCCGCTATACCCAGGAGCCGTTCCTGGAGGAAGGCAAGCTGGTGTGGCGCGATGGCCCGATCGAAAGCCTGGACGAAAACATCCTGCGCCCGGTGGCGCGTCCGTTCTCGCCGGAAGGCGGCTTGCGCGTGATGGAAGGCAACCTGGGACGCGGCGTGATGAAAGTGTCCGCCGTGGCGCTGGAGCATCAGATCGTCGAAGCGCCGGCCAAGGTGTTCGAGGATCAGCAGGACTTGGCCGACGCCTTCAAGGCCGGCGAGCTGGAGTGTGATTTCGTGGCGGTCATGCGCTTCCAGGGCCCGCGCTCCAACGGTATGCCCGAGCTGCACAAGATGACGCCGTTCCTCGGCGTACTGCAGGATCGCGGCTTCAAGGTCGCGCTGATCACCGACGGACGCATGTCCGGCGCCTCGGGGAAAATCCCGGCGGCGATCCATGTTTGCCCGGAAGCGTCCGATGGTGGCCCGTTGGCACTTGTGCGTGACGGAGATCTCATCCGGGTGGATGGGGTAAAAGGAACGTTGCAAGTTCTGGTCGAACCGGCAGAATTGGCGGCCAGAGAACCGGCAATCGGCCGTTTGTCCCACAACGTGGGCACGGGCCGTGAGCTGTTCGGTTTCATGCGCATGGCCTTCAGCTCGGCAGAGAAGGGCGCCAGCGCCTTCACTTCGAATCTGGAGACGCTCAAGTGACATTGGCGATGGTGGGTGATATCGGCGGCACAAATGCTCGTTTTGCCATCTGGGAAGACGATCAGTTGCATTCGATCCGGGTGTTCCCGACGGTCGACTACGCCAGCCCCGAAAAGGCCTTGCTGGTTTACCTGCAGGACCTTGAGTTGCAGCTGGGTGATGTCGGTTCGATCTGCCTGGCCGTCGCGGGGCCGGTGACCGGTGACGATTTCCACTTCACCAACAGCCACTGGAAGATCAATCGCCAGTCGTTCTGTGCGGCGCTAAAGGTCGACAACCTGATCATGGTCAACGACTTCACCGCCATGGCCCTGGGCATGACCCGCCTGCACGATGACGAATACCTGACCGTACGCCACGGCAAGGGCGACCCCAAGGGCGCTCGCGTGGTGATCGGCCCGGGCACCGGGCTTGGCGTCGGCACGCTGATCCGCACCGGTGATAGCCACTGGACAGCGGTGCCGGGTGAGGGCGGGCATGTCGATTTGCCGATCGGCACCGCCCGTGAAGCGCTGCTGTGGACGCGCCTGATGGCCGAGCACGAGCATGTCAGCGCCGAAACGATCCTGAGCGGCGCTGGCCTTTTGCTGCTGTACCAGGTCAGCTGTGCGCTGGACGAGATTGAGCCTGAGCTGAAATCTCCTGCGGCAATAACCTCGGCAGCGCTGAGCGGCGATCCTGTAGCCTGCGCGGTGCTCGACCAGTTCTGTGTATTCCTCGGGCGTGTGGCCGGCAACAACGTGCTGACTGTCGGCGGGCGAGGTGGCGTGTATATCGCCGGTGGGGTGATCCCGCGGTTTGTGGATTTCTTCAAGCAGAGCGGCTTCAACCGCGCGTTCGCTGAAAAAGGCCTGATGAAGGATTACTTCAAGGATGTGCCGGTGTGGCTGGTCACGGCCGAGTACCCAGGGTTGATGGGCGCAGGGGTTGCGCTGGATCAGGCCGCGGCGAGCCGTCAGTTGTAAGCTGCAAGCAAGAGCGGACAGCCTCTGCTTTTTCTTGAGGCTTGCAGCTGTTTTCTCTCAGAACAATAATTTCAGTGCTTACAAGGACGACCAAAGTGAACGCTGTCAGTAAATCGATTCTGGTGGTCGACGATGACCAGGAGATTCGCGAATTGCTGCAAGCCTACCTGAGCCGCTCCGGTTTTCAGGTGCGCACGGTAGGTGATGGCGCGGAGTTTCGTCAGGCCTTCAACGACGAGCCCAGCGACCTGCTGATTCTCGATGTCATGCTGCCCGACGAAGATGGCTTCAGCCTGTGCCGCTGGGTCAGGCAGCACCCCCGTCAGCCCCACGTGCCCATCATCATGCTCACGGCCAGTTCCGATGAGGCCGATCGCGTGATCGGGCTGGAACTCGGCGCCGATGACTACATGGCCAAACCCTTCAGCCCCCGTGAACTCCAGGCCCGTATCAAGGCCCTGTTGCGCCGCGCCCAATTCGGCCAGGAGCGCGGCGGTGGTGAGGTGCTGGTGTTCGACGAGTGGCGTCTGGACATGGTCAGCCATCGCCTGTTCCACAACGATGGCGAGGAAGTGATCCTCTCCGGCGCCGATTTCACGCTGCTCAAACTGTTCCTCGATAACCCTCAGCAGATCCTCGACCGCGACACCATCGGCAACGCCACGCGAGGCCGTGAGCTGATGCCGCTGGAGCGCATCGTCGACATGGCGGTGAGTCGTCTGCGTCAGCGTCTGCGCGACACCGGCAAGGCGCCGCGTTTGATTCGCACCGTGCGAGGCAGTGGTTATCTGCTGGCGGCCAACGTGCTGCCGCAAGCCAGCAACGGCTACTGACCGGCGATGGTGATCGAGAAAAACCGTCGTCTGCCGGTGCCGCGCTCGTTGCTGGGGCGAATGTTGCTGCTCACCTTGCTGGCCGTGCTGCTGGCCCAGACCCTGTCGAGCCTGATCTGGCTTTCCCAGCTGCGCGCCACGCAGATGGAAGGCCTGATCACCAGTGCCCGCAGCCTGGGATTTTCGATGTCGGCGAGCGTCAGTTATTTTCGCTCGTTGCCCGTCGCATTCCGCCCGCTGGTGCTCGATCAACTTCGCAGCATGGGCGGCACGCGCTTTTTTGTGTCCCTCAACGATCGCCCGCTGGACATGCAGGTGCTCGAACCCACGGTGCGCAAAACCGCCGTGATCGACGTCGTGGGCCAGGTGCTGCGGCAAAATCTCGGCGCCGACCCCGATATCCTCGTGCGTTTCGTGCGCCCTGAAGATCTGCGCATCTTCAACAGCGGCCTGAAACTCGACGAATTGCCTCGCTCCTGGGCGCATTACGCGTTGACCCTGGAGCCGGTGAATCCGCCCGTTCTGGTGACGCAGATCGAGCTGTCGCCAGGGGAATGGCTGTACATCGCCTCGCTTCTGCCCGAGCCCTACACCATGCTCGAAGAGGAAGGCTTGCCGTCGCAGCAGGTCTGGTTCATCGCCTTGACGAGCATCTTTTTGCTGGTGTTCATCGGCTTGCTGGTGCACTGGCAAAGCGGGCCGCTCAAGCGTCTGGCCCGGGCCGCACGGGATCTGTCGCTGGGGGCTGACGTCGAGCCTGTGGTGGAGGGCGGGGGCAGCGAGGTCATCGAAGTGACCCGCGCCTTCAACACCATGCGCGAGCGCATCAGCCGTTACCTCACCGAGCGTGGGCAGTTGTTCAGCGCGATTTCCCACGACCTTCGTACTCCGATCACACGCCTGCGCCTGCGCGTCGAGTTGCTCGAAGACGAGACCATGCAGGCCAAGTTCACCCGCGACCTCGATGAGCTGGAGCTGCTGGTCAAGGGTGCGCTGCAGTGCGTGAAGGACACCGACATTCACGAAAACATCGAGCCGGTGGACCTCAATCATGCGCTGGACTGCCTGATCGAGCCGTATCTGGGGCCCAACGGCCACGGACGCGTCACCCTCAAGGGCAAGGCGATGTCGATGTTCTACGGCAAGCCGCTGGCCCTTCGCCGCTGCATGGGCAACCTGATCGACAACGCCATCAAGTACGGTGACAAGGCCCATTTGATCGTCGAGGACGACGCCGAAGCTTTCGTGCTGCACGTTGAAGACGAAGGCCCGGGCGTCCCGGAACAGCGCCTTGAGCAGGTGTTCGAGCCGCATTTCCGGCTGGCGGGCAAACAGCAGCAGGGCTACGGCCTGGGCCTGGGCATTGCCCGCAACATCGCCCACAGCCATGGCGGCGAAGTGACGCTACAGAACCTGCGCGAGGGCGGTTTGCGCGTCACGTTGTACCTGCCTCGCGCAGCTGACTGAATGGCATACCGTCATTGTTTTGCGAATGTCACCAACCTGTGACACTCGCGCATCCCTTCGTTACCGTCCGCTCTAAGCCGTTGTTTAGAATCCATGCAGCGCAAGCACCAAGACTTGCTCATGCATAACAACAATAAGGTCAAATAGATGAATTCGATCTCCCGTCTCGCAGCACTCATTTCTCTCGCCTCGTTGTTCCCTCTGAGCGCCATGGCCGCCGATTCCAAAGGCACTGTCGAAGTTGTCCACTGGTGGACGTCCGGCGGTGAAAAAGCGGCTGTCGATGTCCTTAAAGCCCAAGTCGAAAAAGACGGCTTCACCTGGAAAGACGGCGCTGTCGCAGGCGGTGGCGGTGCAACAGCGATGACCGTGCTGAAAAGCCGCGCCGTTGCAGGTAATCCACCAGGCGTCGCTCAAATCAAAGGCCCTGACATTCAGGAATGGGCGTCTACCGGTCTGCTCGACACTGACGTTCTGAAGGATGTTGCCAAAGAAGAGAAGTGGGACAGCCTGCTGGACAAGAAAGTCTCCGATACCGTGAAGTATGACGGTGATTACGTGGCCGTTCCGGTGAACATTCACCGTGTGAACTGGCTGTGGATCAACCCGGAAGTCTTCAAGAAAGCCGGCATCGAAAAAGCCCCGACCACCCTCGAAGAATTCTACGCCGCAGGCGACAAGCTGAAAAAAGCCGGCTTCATCCCGCTGGCTCACGGCGGTCAGCCTTGGCAGGACAGCACCGTGTTCGAAGCCGTCGTGCTTTCGGTCATGGGCGCAGACGGTTACAAGAAAGCCCTGGTCGATCTGGACAACAGTGCGCTGACCGGTCCTGAAATGGTCAAGTCGCTGACCGAGCTGAAGAAAGTCGCCACCTACATGGACCCGGACGGCAAAGGCCAGGACTGGAACCTGGAAGCGGCCAAAGTCATCAACGGCAAGGCCGGCATGCAGATCATGGGTGACTGGGCCAAGTCCGAATGGACCGCCGCCAAGAAAGTCGCCGGCAAAGACTACGAGTGCGTTGCCTTCCCGGGTACCGACAAGGCCTTCACCTACAACATCGACTCCCTGGCTGTGTTCAAACAGAAGGACGCGGGCACTGCTGCCGGTCAGCAGGACATCGCCAAGGTCGTGTTGGGTGAGAACTTCCAGAAAGTCTTCAGCATCAACAAGGGTTCGATCCCGGTGCGCAACGACATGCTGGCTGACATGGACAAGTACGGCTTCGACTCCTGCGCCCAGACCGCCGCCAAAGACTTCCTCGAAGATGCCAAAACCGGCGGCTTGCAACCGAGCATGGCGCACAACATGGCAACCACCCTGGCCGTTCAGGGCGCGTTCTTTGACGTCGTGACCAACTTCATCAACGACCCGAAAGCCGATCCGGCCGACGCGGCGAAGAAGCTGGGCGCTGCGATCAAGGCGGCTAAATAACGCGTAGCAATAAAGTCTGTAGGAGCGCGCTTGCCCGCGATGACGTTGTGTCGGCCGACACT
>CAURWS010000114.1:0-8713 GCA_963528485.1 uncultured Pseudomonas sp.
GCCCTTGGCGCTTTCGATGATAGGCAATACGGGTTTGCCGGTGGCCCACACCGCCGCCACATGGGCGGCACTTTCAACCTTCGGCAACAGCACCCCGGCCACGCCCGCGTGCTGTTTGCAGAACGCCAGGTCAGCACCATGCTCAGCATGATCCGGCGCGTTGACCCGCACCCAGACCGACGCCTGTGGGTTGGCTTGCAGAAACGCCGCCAGATGATCCCGCGCCTGGCGCTTGAGAGGCTCTTCGACGGCATCCTCGAAATCGACGATCACCACATCGGCGCCAGCGGCCAGCGCCTTGGCGAAGCGCTCGGGTCGGCTGCCGGGGACGAACAGCGCGGAGCGGATGGTGGGTTGGGGCATAGTTTATATCCTTGTGAAATTTGTTCTGTGGGGGCGAATTCATTCGCGAGACGTCGTTGAGACCGATGGAAATGCGTCGGATGTGCCGGCCAATCGCGAATGAATTCGCTCCCACAGTGAAACCGGGTCCGCCATAAAATCGCGGCCAGACGGCGCCCTAAACCACTCCGGCCTTGGCCATCCGCGCCTGCTCCTCGGCGGAAAAACCCAGCTCGCCAAGGATGCTCTGCGTGTGCTGCCCAAGCCCTGGCACGCCATCCATGCGCGGGGTGAAGGCGGCGTTGCGGCCAGGCGGCAGCAGCGACGGCAAAGGCCCCGACGGGCTGTCCACCTCACGCCAACTGCCGCGGGCCTTGAGTTGCGGGTGGTCCCACACGCCGTGCATGTCGTTGACCCGGGCGTTGGCGATTTGCGCGTCTTCAAGGCGCGCGACCACTTCATCCAGGCTCAACGCGGCAAAACCGTCGACAATGATCTGGCGCAGCACTTCGCGGTTTTCCGAGCGCTTGTAGTTGGCCGAAAAGCGCTCGTCGGTGGCCAGCGCCTTGTCGAGCAACACCTTCTCGCAGAACAGCGCCCATTCACGCTCGTTCTGCAGCCCGAGCATGATCGTGCCGCCGCCCCCGGTCGGGAACGGCCCGTACGGGTAAATGGTGGAGTGCGACGCCCCGGCCCGTGGCGGTTGCGGCGCGCCGTTGTACGCGTAGTACATCGGATAGCCCATCCACTCCACCAGACTTTCCAGCATGCTGACGTCGATGCGGCTGCCCTCGCCGGTCTTGTCCCGCAGCAGCAGCGCCGAAAGGATGCCGGTGTAGGCGTACATGCCCGCTGCGATGTCGGCGATGGAGCAACCGGCCTTGGCCATTTCGTTTTCGCCGGGGCCACCCGTCACCGACAGAAAGCCGCCTTCGCTCTGGATCAGCAAGTCATAGGCTTTCTTCTTTTCATAAGGGCCGCCTTCGCCGTAGCCGGAAATATCGCAGACGATCAAACGCGGAAAACGCTCGTGCAACGCCTCGAACGACAGGCCCATGCGTGCAGCAGCGCCGGGCGCGAGGTTCTGTACCAGCACGTCGGCCTGGCCCAGCAGGGATTCGAGAATGTCGCCCGCCTGGTCCTGTTTCAGGTCCAGGGTCAGGCTTTCCTTCGAGCGGTTGGTCCAGACAAAGTGCGAGGCCAGGCCGTCGACGCGCTGGTCATAACCACGGGCGAAGTCGCCGACGCCTGGCCGCTCGACCTTGATCACGCGGGCGCCAAGGTCCGCCAGTTGCCGCGTGCAGAATGGCGCCGCGATGGCGTGCTCCAGGCTGATGACGGTGATGCCGTCCAGCGGACGGGGGTTGCTTTGAGTCATGTATAAAAACCTCCAGGCGCCCGAGCTTGCAGGAGCGCGCTTGACCGCGATGGCGGTGTGTCAGACCAGCCACTGGTGACTGATACAAAGCTATCGCAGGCAAGCGCGCTCCTACAGGTGTTTGCGCCCCCTGTAGGTGAGGGCGTCTGGCCTTATTGCAACAGCGACCCACGCAGCGAATGCGGCTGCGCGCTGTCAATGTAGACGTCGGCGAATTGCCCGATCAGCTTGGGGTTGTCGCAGCGGAAGTTGACGATGCGGTTGTTCTCGGTGCGGCCTTGCAGCTCGCCCGGGTCCTTTTTCGAGTAGTCGGTCACCAGAATGCGCTGAACGGTGCCGGCCATCTTGCGGCTGATTTCAAAGCCTTGGCGGTTGATCAGGTCCTGCAACTGCTTGAGGCGCTCTTTCTTGGTTTCTTCCGAGGTGTCATCGGCCAGATCCGCCGCCGGAGTGCCGGGGCGCGAGCTGTAGACGAAGGAGTAGGAGAAATCCATGCCGACGTCTTCGACCAGCTTCATGGTTTGCTGGTGGTCTTTCTCGGTCTCGCCGGGGAAGCCGACGATGAAGTCCGAGCTGATGCAGATGTCCGGCACCGCCGCGCGAAGCTTGCGCAGGCGCGATTTGTATTCGAGCACGGTGTGGTTGCGCTTCATCGCCGCCAGGATGCGGTCCGAGCCCGATTGCACCGGCAAATGCAGGTGTTTGACCAGTTCCGGCACTTCGGCGTGAGCCTGGATCAGGCTGTCCGAGAACTCCAGCGGGTGCGAGGTGGTGTAGCGAATGCGGTCGATGCCGTCGATGGCGGCGACCACGCGAATCAGCTCGGCGAGGTCGGCAACGCGGCCGTCATGGGTAGTGCCGCGATAGCCGTTGACGTTCTGGCCGAGCAGGGTCACTTCACGTACGCCGTTTTCGGCAAGGTGCAAGACCTCGGTGATCACGTCGTCGAACGGTCGGCTGACTTCTTCGCCGCGGGTATAAGGCACCACGCAGAAGGTGCAGTACTTGCTGCAGCCTTCCATCACCGACACGTAAGCGCTCGGGCCGTCGACGCGCGGCTCGGGCAAATGGTCGAATTTTTCGATTTCCGGGAACGTGACGTCGACCTGCGGCAGGCGCGTGGTGCGTGCGGCGTCGATCATTTCCGGCAAGCGGTGCAGGGTCTGCGGACCGAATACCACGTCGACGTACGGCGCACGATCACGAATCGCCGCGCCTTCCTGGCTGGCGACACAGCCGCCGACGGCGATCACCATCTCGGGATTCGCCAACTTGAGCTCCCGCCAGCGGCCAAGCTGGGAATAGACGCGATCCTGCGCGCGCTCGCGAATCGAGCAGGTATTGAGCAGGATGACATCGGCATCTTCCGCGCGAGCGGTGACTTCCAGCGCTTGATGCTCGCCCAGCAGGTCAACCATGCGCGAGCTGTCGTACTCGTTCATCTGGCAGCCGTGGGTTTCGATATAAAGCTTCTTGGCCATGCGGGTTCGGATTCATCAGGTGATTCAAAGAACCGCGCATTATAGTGACCCCGGCCCCGGGTTCCTAGCGTTGCCTCACGAGCGGCATGCTATAGTTCGCGCCCTTTTCAAAACACCGATCATTGCCTGCCTGTTATGACCAAACGCGAAGCTCCAATCTACAAGGTGATTTTTCTCAACCAGGGACAGGTGTACGAGATGTATGCCAAGCAGATCTATCAAAGCGATCTGTGGGGGTTTCTGGAGGTAGAGGAATTCGTCTTCGGCGAGCGCACGACCGTGGTGGTTGACCCCAGCGAAGAGAAGTTGAAGCAGCAGTTCGAGGGCGTGGTGCGCAGCTTCGTGCCGATGCACTCGATCGTGCGTATCGATGAAGTCGAGCGGATGGGGACGGCGAAGATCAGCGAAGCACGTCAGACCGGCAACGTGATGCCGTTCCCCATGCCAATGCCGGACAAATAAGATCCGGCGGCTCGATCAGGGTTTGCTGGTATCCGGGAAGGGCGCGAAAGGCGTGCGCCCTTCAGCGGTTTGCAGCTCCAGCAGGTATTTGCGGAAGATTTGCCCCAGCACCTGGGTGGCGACTTCCAGATCTTCCTTCTTCATTTGCGCTGACACTTCGTCGGCCTGATCCAGTGCATCTTCAGAACCGTTGACCGCCGCCATCTTCAGCACGATATACGCCTGAATGTTATTGGCCTGCACGCCTTCGCCACGGAAGAACATCAGGCCCAGTTGATACTGTGCCTGAGCATGGCCTTGCAACGAGGCCTGTTCGAAGTAGTTGAGTGCCTGAGTCAGGTCACGAGGCGCATTCTTGCCGTCGTAATAGAACTGTCCCAACTCGTATTGCGCCTGCGCATCCCCACCTTTTGCCGCCTGCTGACATGCCGACAGCGCGGCTGGCAGGTTGTCTGGCTGGGTATTCAGGGTGCAGCGACCCACCGCTGGGATTAACAACGAGTTGCCACCTGCATTCGCCAGCAGGGGATGAAGAAGCAACAGGCAGCCCAATGCAAGGGTGCGGCCGGTGCGATTCATGGAAGTCGACTTACCTCTGAAAAAGGTGCGGGCATGCCCGTCCAGCGAAACGTGCTGGCTGCGCATTATGAAATAAGCGGGGCCTACCTTACAAAGTCTTTACTGAAATTCTGCTGCACGGGCTTGAACAGCCTGTGTTCAGGGGGCTTGAAGCACCACATACAACTAACGTTTAAACAAAATCACCGGATAACAGCATAAATCAACTGTGGGAGCCGGCCCGCAGCAAGCCGGCTCCCACAGGCGTATTTCGTGTTACTTCAGCTGTGCAAACGCCTTCTCAGCGGCATCCAGGGTCAGTTGCAGCTCCGCGTCGCCATGGGCGATGGAGGTGAAACCGGCTTCGAATGCGCTTGGCGCCAGGTAGACGCCGCCTTCGAGCATCAGGTGGAAGAAACGTTTGAAGCGGTCGGCGTCGCTGGTCATCACGTCCTGGAAAGTGACGATTTCCTTTGCGTCGGTGAAGTACAGGCCGAACATGCCGCCTGCCTGGGTGGTCACGAACGGAATGCCTGCCGCGTCTGCACGTTGCTGCAGGCCTTCGAGCAGGCGCGTGGTGAACGCGCTCAGCTCGTCGTGGAAGCCCGGACGGCTGATCAAACGCAGCGTTGTCAGGCCGGCGGCCATGGCCAGCGGGTTACCCGACAAGGTGCCTGCCTGATAAACCGGGCCCAGCGGCGCGATGTGCGACATGATCTCGCGCTTGCCACCGAAGCAGCCTACTGGCATGCCGCCGCCGATGATCTTGCCAAAGGTGCTCAGATCAGGCTTCACGCCGTAGTAGGCCTGGGCGCCGCCGAGGGCAACGCGGAAACCGGTCATCACTTCGTCGAAAATCAGCACCACGCCATGCTTGTCACATTCTTCGCGCAGGCCTTGCAAGAAACCCGGCGCAGGCGGCACGCAGTTCATGTTGCCGGCAACCGGCTCGACGATGATGCACGCCACGTCCTGACCGACGTCCGCAAGCATGGCCTTGACCGCGTCGAGGTCGTTGAACGGCAGGGTCAGGGTGTGTTTGGCGAACGCCGCAGGCACGCCCGGCGAGCTGGGCACGCCCAAGGTCAGCGCGCCGGAACCGGCCTTGACCAGCAGGCTGTCGGAGTGACCGTGGTAGCAGCCTTCGAACTTGATGATGCTGTCGCGACCGGTGTAGCCACGGGCCAGACGAATCGCGCTCATGGTCGCTTCGGTGCCGGAGCTGACCATGCGCACCATTTCCATCGACGGCACGATCGAGCAGACCAGATCGGCCATCTCGGTTTCCATCGCGGTCGGCGCGCCATAGGACAGGCCGTGTTCCAGCTGCTTGCGCACAGCGTCCAGCACGTCCGGGTGGCTGTGGCCGAGAATCATCGGGCCCCACGAGCCCACGTAGTCGACGTAACGCTTGGCGTCTTCGTCGGTGACGTAGGCGCCGGCGGCGTGCTTGAAGAACAGCGGGGTGCCGCCGACGCTCTTGAATGCGCGGACTGGCGAATTGACACCGCCGGGGATGTGTTTCTGGGCGTTGGCGAACAGGGTTTCAGAACGGGACATGATGAGGTCTCTGCTTGAATCGAATGAGGGTGAATCGGCCTGACGCGGGATCAGGCCGATTTGAACAAATCGTTGAAGGCGCGGGCGCGACGGGTCACTTCCTGGGTGCTTTCGGCACCGAACAGGCCATGCACCACGGCCAGCAGGTCGGCGCCGTGGGCCACCAGAGGCGCTGCGTTTTCCAGGGTGACGCCGCCGATGACGGCAATCGGCAACGAGATCCGCTTGCGTGCTTCGGCCAGCATCTCGAGGCTGCATGCCGGTGCGCCGGGCTTGGTGTTGGAATTGAAGAAGCGCCCGAACGCGACATAGGTCGCGCCATCGGCCTTGGCTTTTTCTGCCAGCTCAAGCTGTGCGTGGCAGGTCGCGCCGACGATGGCCTTGTGACCGAGCAGGGCGCGGGCGTCCGGCAGCGAGCCGTCGGTCTGGCCCAGGTGCACGCCAACGCCCAGGCGCGCGGCGACTTCGGCGTCATCGTTGATGATCAGGCGGGTCTTGTAACGCTCGCACAGCTTCAGCAGTTCCGAAGCCTCGCGCAGGCGGCGGGTCTCGTCACCGGATTTGTCACGGTATTGCAGCAGGGTCACGCCGCCGTCGAGAGCGGCCTCGACGTAAGCCAGGAATTTGCCGGCCAACAGTTGGCTGTCGGTCACGGCATACAAGCCACGCAGTTTCATCAGGGGTGCCTCTTGTTCGTGGCGTTACGCGCAGAAATCCAGCGGCAGGCGACGCGGCACGAACTGGCCTTTGCCCAGCTGTTCGGCGTCGCGCAACGTGCGCCAAGTGTAGTCCAGCGCGGTTTGCACGGCGCTGATCACGTCCTGCCCCAAGGCCAGTCGACCGGCCAGGGCGCTGGCCAGTGTGCAGCCCGAACCGTGATAGCTGCCCGGCAGGCGCTGGCAGGTAAAGGTGCGCGACTCACCGTTGCGAATGTACAGGCGGTTGTGGACTTCGTGCTCGTCGCCGTGGCCGCCGGTGATCAGCAAATGCTCGCAGAAGGGCAGCAGTTTTTCGGCGCATTCGTCGGCGGTGCCTTCGGGCAACTCCGCCAGAATGCGGGCTTCCGGCAGGTTCGGCGTGGCAATGGTGGCCAGCGGCAGCAGGCGCTCGCGCATCGCGTAACCGACTTCATCCTTGCCCAGACGCCCACCGCCGCCCGCGCGCAGGACCGGATCGCAGACCAGCGGCAGATTCGGGTGGGCCTGCAGCAGTTCGACGACGGTGTCGACCATCTCCAGCGAGCCAAGCATGCCCAGCTTCACCGCCGCGACGGGCGAATCGTTGAGCACGGCATTGGCCTGGGCCAGCACCCACTCGCGATCCAGCACGCGGAAATCGCTGACGTTGACGGTGTCTTGCACGGTCAGCGCGGTGACCGCAGGGGCGGCGTGACAACCCTGAGCGATCAGGGCTTCGATATCTGCCTGCAAGCCGGCGCCGCCACTGGGGTCGTGGCCGGAGAGACAGAGGACAACGGGGCGGGAGCTATAGATATTCATGGTGCGCGAGCTTACCACTAAAGTTTTTGCCGGGCCGCTGGTCGCTGGGAGATTTTTCTGCGGCACAAGCTCAAGGGCTCTAGCCCGGACGTTTCAAGCGCTAAACTGCCAGTCGTCATGAAAGATTAAGGAAAGCTTGGCGTGTGACGATTTAGATGGTGTCATCTAGCTATCAAAAGCTATGCTTTCGGTCAGATTCTGTTCGTCCCTTCAAAGAGTGAATGCAAGTGCGTTGCCCGCTAACCCAATTGGCCGGGGCCTCCCGGATTAAAATGCAGTCTCCAATGGACCGGGGGATTCACTACGCCGCCCACAATCGTGCGGGCGGTGTCGCATGCGTTTTCTACTGACTCTGCTGCTGATCCTGCTGCCTACGCTCGCCAGCGCGGTGGACTTCGATGAGCATACGCGCACCCTGCCGCTGGGCCGCGCGACCCTGGTTTACGAAGACCCGACAGGCGATGCGACGATCGAGACAGTCGCGTCAGCCGAAGGCCTTTCCAGGTTTCGTGCGTTGGACGCCGGTTCCCTGAACGCCGGGTATTCGCGCTCGGCCTACTGGCTGAAGGTCGACCTGACCTACCGGCCCCTCAACCCGGTGGCCTCCGCCGACTGGTTGCTGGAGCTGGCCTACCCGCCGATGGACCACGTGGACCTGTACCTGTCCAGCGACGGCGTGCTGCCGAGCCTTACCTGGCAGACCGGTGACATGCTGCCGTTTTCCAGTCGCCAGATTAAACAGAACAACTACCTGTTCGACCTGAACCTCAAGCCCCACGACACCAAGACCGTGTTAATCCGCATAGCCAGCCATGGCTCGGTGCAGGCGCCGCTGAACCTCTGGGCCAGCCACGCGTACATCGAAGAGCAGCCCTCGCGTCTGTACATCCTCGGCATGATCTACGGCGTGCTGGCGGTGATGCTGGTCTACAACCTGTTCATCTATTTGAGTGTGCGCGACCCCAGCTACCTTTATTACATTCTCTACATCAGCTGTTTCGGCCTGTATCAGGTGTCGGTGAACGGCGCGGGGATCGAATTCCTCTGGCCGGACAACCCTTGGTGGGCCAATACCTCGACCACCTTTTTGATTGCGGCGGCGATCCTGTTTGCCAGCCAGTTCACCCGCAAATTCCTGCAAACCCCCGGTCTTGGCTGCTGGCTGGATGCACCGCTGTGGCTGATGATGGCCTGCGCTGCGGTGATCATGGTGCTGTCGCTGTGCATGGATTACGGCATTGCGTTGCGTCTGGTGACGGCGCTGGTGTTGCTGTTCACCCCGGTGATCCTGCTGATCGGCGTTATTGCCTGGCTCAAGGGCCGGCGCGTCGCGCGCTACTTCATCTTTGCCTGGTCGGCGTTTCTCATTGGCGGCGTGATCAACGCGACCATGTTGCTGGGCCATCTGCCGAACAACTTCTGGACCATGTACG
>CAURWS010000115.1:0-8706 GCA_963528485.1 uncultured Pseudomonas sp.
TATCTGCCAAAGGCATGCGCATCATCGACAAGCGTGGTATCACGGTTGTTCTGGCCGAAATCCGCCGTGCTGGCGCGAAGGTTTAAGGGAGAGCATCATGCGTGAACTGATCCGTTTGATTTCGAGCGCTGGTACTGGTCACTTCTACACGACCGACAAGAACAAGCGCACTACTCCGGACAAAATCGAGATCAAGAAATATGATCCGGTTGTTCGTAAGCACGTGATCTACAAAGAAGGCAAAATCAAGTAATTGATTTTCGCCTCCTACGAAAAAGCCCGCAGCGATGCGGGCTTTTTTGTGGGCGCGATTCAGGCCTTCTGTTCGAACACCACATAGATCTTGCGGCACGCCTCCAGCACTTCCCACGTGCCCTTGAAACCTGCCGGGATCACGAAGCGATCGCCCGCGCGCAGGGTTTTCGCGTTGCCGGCTTCATCGCGCAGCACGGAGACGCCCTGCACGATCTCGCAGTATTCGTGTTCGGTGTAATTGACCTTCCACTGCCCGACCTCACCTTCCCACACGCCCGCGCTCATCTGGCCGCAAGGACTGTTGTAGTGGTTGTAGAGGGTTTGCCCGGGGTCGCCCTTGAGGATCTTTTCGGCGGCGGGCTTGAAACGCTCTGCGGCGGTGGTGGCTTCGCTGAAATCGACGATGCTTTCGATACTCATGTCCCTGGCTCCTGAATAGGCGGTGCAAGACTGTCGTTTGATAAAGGGTTGTGCGGATAGTGCCAACTACTGATGGGCGGCTGTTGAATAAAATGCACGATAAAGTGCCATTTTTCCTATTTTTGTCCAATATATTGGAAATTCCGTTGGCGCTGGTTTAGGGTGACGGATGCCTTTGGCCGATCCGGCAGCACGTCAGGCGATGTCCTGCAGCACGGTTCATGAGCGCGAGGGCGCGCATATTTCATAAGAGGAGGACGTTTCATGACCACCCTGACTCATGCAGACTGGGAAAAACGCGCCCAGGCTTTGAAGATCGAAGGCCGTGCCTTCATCAATGGCGAATACACCGACGCCGCGTCCGGCGCCAAATTCGACTGCATCAGCCCGGTCGACGGCCGTTTCCTGGCCCATGTTGCCAGCTGTGATGCCGCCGACGCCCAGCGCGCGGTGGAAAACGCCCGCGCCACGTTCAACTCCGGCGTCTGGTCGCGCCTGGCGCCGGTCAAGCGCAAGGCCGCGATGATCCGCTTCGCTGCCCTGATCAAAGAAAACATTGAAGAGCTGGCCCTGCTCGAAACCCTCGACATGGGCAAGCCGATCAGCGACTCCTACGGCATCGACATTCCGGGCTCCGCGCAAGCGTTGAGCTGGAGCGGCGAGGCCATCGACAAGCTGTATGACGAAGTCGCAGCCACACCCCACGACCAGCTGGGTCTGGTGACCCGCGAGCCGATTGGTGTTGTTGCCGCCATCGTGCCGTGGAACTTCCCGCTGCTGATGGCCTGCTGGAAACTCGGCCCTGCGCTGTCCAGCGGTAACTCGGTGGTGCTCAAGCCTTCGGAAAAATCCCCTCTGACCGCCATCCGCGTCGCGCAACTGGCCGTGCAAGCGGGCATTCCGGCGGGCGTGCTCAACGTGCTGCCCGGCTACGGCCACACCGTCGGCAAGGCGCTGGCGCTGCACATGGACGTCGACACTGCGGTGTTCACCGGTTCTACCAAGATCGCCAAGCAATTGCTGGTCTACGCAGGCGAATCGAACATGAAGCGCGTGTGGCTGGAAGCCGGTGGCAAGAGCCCGAACATCGTCTTCGCTGACGCGCCGGACCTGCAAGCCGCTGCCCAATCCGCGGCCAGCGCCATCGCCTTCAACCAGGGCGAGGTGTGCACCGCAGGTTCGCGTCTGCTGGTGGAGCGTTCGATCAAGGACACATTCCTGCCGATGGTGATTGAGGCGCTGAAAGCCTGGAAACCGGGCAACCCGCTTGACCCGTCGACCACTGTTGGCGCGCTGGTGGACACGCAGCAGATGAACACCGTGCTGTCCTACATCGAAGCTGGCCACACCGACGGCGCCAAGCTGGTCGCGGGCGGCAAGCGCATTCTGCAGGAGACCGGCGGCACCTACGTGGAGCCGACGATTTTCGACGGCGTGACCAACGCCATGAAGATCGCTCAGGAAGAAATCTTCGGCCCGGTGCTGTCGGTGCTGACCTTCGACACCGCAGAAGAGGCCGTGCAGATCGCCAACGACACGCCGTACGGCCTGGCGGCAGCGGTGTGGACGTCGGACCTGTCCAAGGCCCACCTGACCGCCCGTGCGTTGCGCGCAGGCAGCGTGTGGGTCAACCAGTACGACGGCGGCGACATGACCGCGCCGTTCGGTGGCTTCAAGCAGTCCGGTAACGGTCGCGACAAGTCGCTGCACGCATTCGACAAGTACACCGAGCTGAAGGCGACCTGGATCAAGTTGTAAGATCCTGGGCGAGATCGTGTGGTCAACACGGTCTCGCTTCTGCCCGAAGGGCGTAGGAGCGTGGTGATGCGTTGGGGTACATATTTCGCGGTGCTGTCGTCCGTATTGAGCGTCGGTCTGGCGCTGGGCGCGAGCATGCCGCTGGTGTCGTTGCGCCTTGAAGCCTGGGGCTACGGCGCCTTTGCCATTGGCGTGATGGCGGCGATGCCGGCCATCGGCGTATTGCTCGGCGCAAGCCTGGCGAGTCGTCTGGCGTCGATGCTCGGCACTGCGAATCTGATGCGCCTTTGCCTGTGGGGCGGGGCGATTTCCGTAGGATTGCTGGCCCTGCTGCCCAATTACTGGATCTGGCTGGTGCTGCGCCTGATGCTGGGCGTGATCCTGACCATGGTCTTTATCCTGGGCGAAAGCTGGATCAACCAACTCGTCACCGAAAACCTGCGCGGCAAGCTGGTGGCGCTGTATGGCAGCTGCTATGCCCTGAGCCAGTTGGGCGGCCCGCTGCTGCTCGGCGTCATCGGCACCGAGCACGATTACGGCTTCTGGGTCGGCACCGGATTGCTGGCGCTGTCGCCGTTTCTGCTGCTGGGACGTGCGGGAGCGCCCAGCGCTGAAGCCAGCCACGTGTCGTTAACGGATCTCGGCGGGTTCTGTCAGCAACTGCCTGCCATTGCGTGGGCCATTGCCCTGTTCGCAGGTTTTGAAGCGATGATTCTGACGCTGCTGCCGGTCTACTGCCTGCAACAGGGCTTCACCCCGGAAGTGGCGCTGGTCATGATCAGTACCGTGGTGGTCGGCGATGCGTTGTTGCAGCTGCCGATTGGCGCCTTGGCCGACAAAATCTCTCGCCGTGGCCTGTTTTCGGGCTGTGCAATCGCACTGATGCTGTCGAGCCTGGCGATTCCGCTGCTGGTGCACACGATTGCGATCTGGCCGCTGTGGGTGCTGTTCGGCGCCAGTGCGGGCGGGTTGTTCACCCTGTCGTTGATTCTGATCGGCGAGCGTTATCGCGACGATGCGCTGGTTCGCGCCAACGCCCATGTGGCGCAGTTGTGGGGCATCGGTTGCTTGCTGGGGCCGCTGGCGGCAGGCGCGGGCAGTCAGTGGATCAGCGGCCAGGCCCTGCCGTTGCTGATGGCGGCGGGAGCGTTCGGGCTGGTGATTCTAGCGCGACGCCCGCAGGCCTTTGGCGTGCAGGCGGTGGCGGCCTAAAGCATCCGCTCAAGGCCCACGGCGCTGCTGAACCAGGCGTTCAGTCGGCGCCACCAATCGCCGGGTTCCTTGTACAGCGTGTGCATCTTGCCGTTGTCCTCGGTGACCCAGACCACGCGACCATTCTCCAGCTTCGCCTGATAGCTGATCGCTGGCGCCATACCCTGCAGCGCCAGTTCGCGCAGGTATTCGGTCAGTTCGGGGCTGTCGACCAGCACGCCGACCTCGGTGTTCCACAGCACCGAGCGCGGGTCGAAGTTGAACGAGCCAACGAAAATCTTCTGTCGATCAAAAATCATCGCCTTGCTGTGCAGGCTCGATTCGGAGCCACCCTTGAGCATCTTGGTGCGCAGGAAGCGCGGCCCGCTCCCTCGCGCATTGCTCGGGTCACCTGGCTGCCGGCGCAGTTCGAACAGCTTCACGCCATGCTCCAGCAACGCCTTGCGGTAGGGCGCGTAACCGCCGTGGACCGCAGGCACGTCTGTGGCCTCCAGCGAGTTGGTCAGCAGGTTCACGGACACGCCTTTGTCAGAAAGGCCCGTGAGGTACGTCAGACCTTCCTGACCCGGCACGAAGTAGGCCGAGATCATCATCAGTTCCTGATGCACGTTGGCCAGGTCCGGGCTCAACTGCGTGGTCAGCAACAGGTGCGGATCGGGCTCGCCCCGGGACAACACCTTGGTCGGCGCGTCCCACAGGGCCTGGTTGTGCGCCCAAATGAGTTCGTTGAGCCAGGTCTTCATGCGTGGCTGGGTCTTATAGGCCATCAGTCGCTCGTACAGCGCCTTTTTCTCGACGTGGGCCTGTTCCAGCGAGGTATCCAGGCGCTGACGGGCCTCTGCGAGGTCCTTCATGTCCGGCGGCCAGAAGATGAAATCGTCGACCGGCTTGCTCAGGGTGCTGTTCCAGTATTGGTCGAAGCTGTGGCTCAACTGCTCGGCCACAGGCCCCACGCTGAGCATGTCGATGTCGGTGAAATTCAGGTTCGGTTCGGCGTCGAAATACTCGTCGCCCAGGTTGCGCCCGCCGACGATGGCCACCGCGCTGTCGGCCAGCCACAGTTTGTTGTGCATGCGTCGGTGTTGCTGGGACAGGTTGAACAGCCGCCCCAGCGAGCGCGTCGCGCCGGTGCTGCGGCCCAGATTGAGGGGGTTGAACAGGCGAATCTGGATGTTCGGGTGAGCGGCGAGGGTGGCGATGACCTCGTCCAGGCCGTCGCTGGTGGTGTCGTCCAGCAGAATGCGCA
Organism: uncultured Pseudomonas sp.; assembly: GCA_963528485.1. GTDB lineage: Bacteria > Pseudomonadota > Gammaproteobacteria > Pseudomonadales > Pseudomonadaceae > Aquipseudomonas. Next base: position 4,892 of record CAURWS010000115.1, read on the forward strand.
CGCGCACGCCACGGTCGGCGGCCTTGAGCAATTCGTCGATCAGCGCGCGGGTACTGAGGCCATCGTGGACGATGTAGTACTGCAGGTCGAGGCTGGTCTTGGCGTTGCGGATCAGTTCGGCGCGGGCCATGAAGGCCTCGGTGCTGTTGGGCAACAGGCGAAAGCCCGAACGGCCCTCGTAGGGCTTGGCCTGGGCCAGGATCGAACGGCCGAAGGGCGAGGCCGACGCCGGGATCGCCTGGCTAGGCCCGTCCTGCTGCGAAGGCGTGTTGGCGCACCCGCTGACGGCGAGGGCAGAGGCCAGAAAAAAAGGTATTGCCCAGTGGTTCGTCAACGCTGTCATCCAGAGGTCACATCCTGGCGATATGACCGCACATTCGGCAAAAGGTTAACTCAGGCGCGATCCGCTTTCAGCCATCAGTCGTGCAGCTGTTTCGCCGACTTTTCGCACGGCGGCTTCGATTTGCGGCGTCGGCTTGGCGGCAAAATTCATGCGCAGGCAGTTTCTGTATTTGCCCGAGGCCGAAAAAATGCTGCCGACGGCAATCTGTACGCCCTGGCCTTCGAGTGCGCGGTTCAGGCGCAGGGAGTCGAAATCCTCGTTGAACTCCACCCACAGCATGAAGCCGCCTTGCGGGCGACTGACGCGAGTGCCCTCGGGGAAGTAGCGCGTCACCCAGTCGGTCATCAGGTCGCGGCTGCGCTGATACTGCCCGCGCATGCGCCGCAGGTGTGGCTCGTAGTGTCCGGCCTTCAAAAAGTCGGCGATCGCCAGTTGCGGCTGGGTCGCGGTGGAACCTGTGCTGATGTATTTCATGTGCAGCGCCCGGTCCAGGTAGCGCCCCGGGGCTATCCAGCCGACCCGCAGTCCTGGGGCCAAGGTCTTGGAGAACGAACTGCAAAGCAGGACGCGTCCGTCTTCGTCGTAGGATTTGATCGTGCGCGGGCGAGGATAGGTGTAGGAGAGATCGCCATACACATCGTCTTCGATGATCGCCACGTCAAAGCGCTGCGCCAGGGTGAGCAGGGCGCGCTTGCGCTCCTCGGGCATGTTGTAGCCCAGCGGGTTGTTGCAGCTGGGGGTCAGCTGTATGGCCTTGATCGGCCACTGCTCCAGCGCCAGTTCCAGCGCATCGAGGCTGATGCCGGTCAGTGGATCGGTAGGAATTTCCAGCGCCTTCATCCCCAGCCCTTTCAGGGCTTGCATGGCGCCGTGAAAGCTCGGCGAATCCACGGCGACGATGTCCCCCGGCTGGCAGATCGAGCGGATGCTCACGGCCAGTGCTTCCTGAGCGCCGGTGGTGATGACCAGATCTTCCGCATCGACGCGTGTGCCCGAATCCAGCAGCAGGCGGGCGACCTGCTCACGCAGGCTTTCGGTGCCGTGAATGTTGTCGTAGTAGAGGCCCGGCATGTCCTGACGGCGGCTGATCTTGCCCAAGGCCTGAGTCAGCGGGCGCAGGGTCGGGCTGGTGATGTCCGGCATTCCGCGCGCAAGCTGGATGACATCCGGGCGAGGGGCGGCGCGGGCCAGCTCCAGCACCTGATCCCACTGGGAAATATCCACAGGGCGTTGTGCCGGACGTCCTACAGCAGGGAGGGCTGGGGTCTTGCGACTGGCGGGAACGAAATACCCGGACTTGGGCCGTGGCGACGCCAGACCGTTGTCTTCCAGCAATCGATAGGCCTGCTGCACGGTGCTCAGGCTGACGCCGTGCTCGACGCTCAACGCCCGAACCGACGGCAGCCGGTCGCCGGGGCGATAGAAGCCGTTTTCGATGCGCGTGCCCAGCAGCTCGGCAAGGTTGACGTAGAGGGTCATGGCGTACTCCCGGACAGTGTCGCGTCGGTTGACCGATACAGATGGGACGAAAATACAGCATTCAGGCGCCGTTGTACGGAATCTGTATGCATAAAATAAGAATTCATTGGATCTGTAATGGTTTTCCATACAGACGCATCATGGAATCACTTGAAACCCATGATGAGGTGTCTGCAAATGAGCGGGATGAGCGATGTTCGGTTAACGCTGTATGCACCGGAATTGGTAGAGGCGCAGAAGGCCACGGTGCGGGTCAACGCGCCTGAGGGGCTAAGCCTGTGGGGACTGTTTCGGCATCGGCGCAGCACCCGGCGTGCGCTCTTGGGGCTGACGGATGATCAGCTGCGCGACATTGGGCTGAGTCATGAACAGGCCCGTCGTGAGGGGATGAAGCCGTTTTGGAGGGATTGATGGGGTATGCAGTTAACTCAACTGACGCGATCAAACCAGCTCTTTGAGTCGATGCCACAACATCCCCAGCGCCAACAACGGCGAACGCAGGTGCTTGCCACCCGGGAAGGTGATGTGCGGAACCTTCGCAAACAGCTCGAAACCGCCGCTGTGCTGGCCGCTGATGGCCTCCCCCAGCAACTTGCCGGCTAAATGCGTGGCGTTCAGACCATGGCCTGAATAGGCCTGCGCGTAAAACACGTTGGGCTGCTCTTGCAGCCGCCCGATCTGCGGCAACCGGTTGGCGCCGATGCCGATCATGCCGCCCCACTGAAAATCGATCTTCACGTCCTTGAGCTGCGGGAACACCTTGAGCATTTTCGGCTGCATGTACGCGCCGATGTCCTGCGGATCGCGCCCGGAGTAGTGACAGGCGCCGCCGAACAGCAGGCGTCGATCCGCCGAAAGCCGGAAATAATCCACCGCCACGCGCTGGTCGCACATCGCGGTATTGCGCGGCAGCAGTCGCTGCGCGAGGTCTTCGCTCAAGGGTTCGGTGGCGATGATGTAACTGCCTGCGGGCAGCACCTTGCCACTCAACGTCGGGTCGAGGCCGTTCAGATAAGCGTTGCAGCCCAGCACCAGCGTTTTGGCGCGAACCATGCCTTGGGCCGTGTGCACCTTGACCTGCGGGCCGTATTCCAGGCGCGTCACGGCAGAATGTTCGAACAGCTGCACGCCGAGGGACTGCGCAACGCGAGCCTCGCCCAACGCCAGGTTGAGTGGATGCAGATGCCCCGAGCCCATGTCGAGCAGGCCGCCTGCGTAGTTGCCCGAGTCGATGACGCTGCGGATGTTGTCGGGTGGAATCAGCTGAAGCTCGTGTCGATAGCCCAGCCCGCGCAACTCGTCGGCATCTTCGGCGAAAGCGTCGAATTCCTTGGGTTTGTTGGCGAGGTCGCAGTAGCCCCAGGTCAGGTCGCAGTCGATCTGGTACTTCTCGACGCGCTGGCGCACGATTTCAACTGCTTCCAGACCCATGAGCTTGAGCTGACGCACGCCTTCTTCGCCGATCTGGTCGCGAAAACGCTCGACATGATGACCTACGCCGCGAATCAGCTGCCCACCATTACGCCCGCTCGCGCCCCAGCCGATCTTGTGCGCCTCCAGCAGCGCCACGCTCAGGCCGCGCTCTGCCAGTTCGATGGCGGTGTTGAGGCCTGTAAAGCCACCGCCCACCACGCAGACATCCACTGTTAGCTCGCCAGCGAGGGCGGGATAGTCAGGCTGGGTGTGGCTGCTGGCCGCGTAATAAGAAGCGGCGTGGCGGGAAGCATTCATGCAGTGGGTCTCGGGCGGGGCTGTTTGGAAAATTTTACGGAGGGTAGCGGGGTGGGCAGGCAGGGGCAAGGCGAGTTGTCACCCGCAAGGGCTGGCGGGCACAATGACGCCTTTCACAGGTGAATCTCACGCCATGAGCTGCAACAGCCAGAAAATCCGCGATTTGCGGCGGCAGATTCCGTCATTTGAATGCGTGCCCGGCTGTCACGATTGCTGCGGGCCAGTGACCACCTCATCCGAAGAGATGTCCCGCCTGCCGCGT
>CAURWS010000116.1:0-8694 GCA_963528485.1 uncultured Pseudomonas sp.
CCGTGGCGAGGTTTGTCGTGTGGGGTAACCGTTGCCGATACCGCCGTTTTCCAGGGTGGGCGGGCGCGACTGCGAAGGCCCCAGGTTCGGCCCGCGCAGGCTCGGCGAAATCGATTCGGTGCCTTGGCGGCTGTTGGGATTGGCTCGGCGGATGGCGCCGTTATCGGCGTTGTTGTTGCTGCGATCGGGATAACTGGCCGAGGCCAGTACGAGGGGAGATTGCGCGCGGTTATCGTTGGCCTGGACCAGCCCGACGCTCAGCAGACTGCCGAGGGACACCAGTGCGAGACGTCGCAGAAAGCGGTTCATCATTTACCTCATGGGCATGGGTAGGAATGAGTGACGGTTCCGGTGTTTGATGACGATAGAGCGCGTAGGTTCGCGCCATGAGGGTGGATGAGCAACGCGTAGGAAGATTCACTTTGTAACAAGGATAGTCAGTCAACTGCCGGTCGGGTGCTGCACAAATGTTCCAGACCTGGCGTTAGGCTGCGCATTAACCTGTACGCCCTTGCTGTCATTTCATGAGGAAGCCCGATGCCCGAACGCAACTGGATCGATCTCAAGCAGGACCCCGCGTCCGGCATCGAGTCGATGCGCGCGCATTTCGAGGGGCATGCCTACGACCCGCACTGGCACGACAGCTATCTGGTGGGCATCACCGAGCAGGGAGTGCAGCAGTTCAACTGCCGGCGTCAGCAGTACAACAGCACGCCGGGCAAGGTGTTTCTGCTGGAGCCAGGGGACATTCACGACGGCCATGCGCCGCAAGCCGGCGGTTTCACCTATCGCACGCTGTACCTGGAGCCGCAGTGGCTGGAGCGTGAACTGCGGGCTCAATTCGATATAGCGCCGGACAACGCGCAACTGAGCTTCGCCGCCACCCTGGCCGACGACAGTCGCCTGGCAATCGCCACAGCTCACGCCTTCGAAGCCATGCACATCCAGGAACTGCGTATCGTGCGCCAGACCGCGCTGGACAACCTGCTGGCAAGCCTCACCAGCCATCTGCGCTGGCGCACACTGATCAGTCCCGACCCGCGTCTACCGCTGGTGGCGCAACGGGCACGGGATTACCTGCACAGCCATTTGCATCAGGACATCGGCCTGGACGATCTCGCGCAAGCGGCAGGCGTCGACCGCTTTCGCCTGACCCGCGCGTTCAAGGCCGCCTTCGGGCTGGCCCCTCACGCCTACCTCATCCAGTTGCGCCTGACCCGCGCCCGCCGCCTGCTGGCCCAGGGCGAGGTGCCGGTGAATGTCGCGGCTGCCCTGGGCTTCGCCGATCAGAGCCACCTGGGTCGCTGGTTCCAGCGCGCCTACCGCATGACGCCTGCCGACTACCGCAGGCGCTGCTCAAATCTTCCAGACTGACAGCCCCCACGCCGCGATCATCAAAGCCTGATCAATCGCTGCCGAGTTGTCCCATGGAAACCTTTTTGCCCTTCGTCCTCTTCGCCTTCGTCGCCTCGATCACCCCCGGCCCCACTAACATCCTGGTGCTGACCAACAGCTCCCGGCATGGCCTGCTGCGCACCTTGCCGATCATGGTAGGCGGCTGTGCCGGGGCGGCGCTGATGGTGCTGATCGTCGGCACTGGCCTGGGCGATGTGCTGACCCGCCATCGCCAGGTGCAGACCGTGATGGCGTGGGTCGGCATCGTATGGCTGACCTGGCTGGCATGGCAGATTTTCAGCGCGCCGGCTGAAGCCATCGACCCCGACAAAACCTCTGAAGGCCCGCGACTGGGCCTGTGGAGCGCGGCCAGCCTGCAACTGGTCAACCCGAAAACCTGGATGATGGCGCTGGCCGTGGTCAGCGTGTTTGCAGGCACTGACGCCGATCGCATGCTGCGGGTGATGTGGCTGTCGCTGGTGTTCTTTCTGGTGGCGATCCCGTGCATGACCGCCTGGGCGTATCTGGGGGTCAGCGCCGCGAAATTCTGCCGCTCGGCGCAGAGCATGAAGCGCTTCAATCAGGTGATGGCCGTGCTGTTGCTGGTGTCGGCGTGGCTGACGTTGGTGGTGTGATTTAATGCGCGCTTTGCGACTTCGATAGCGGATCTGCCATGGCCCCCTTCTACGATGCACGCGGCAATATCTACGCCGTGATTTCCCCTGAAGCCCTGCGCGCGCTGGGTGTGAACGTGCCTGCGTCGGCTGCCGACGCGGCGCTGTCTCGGCTCAGCTGGGCGCCGCATGCGGTGGCGGTGATTTGCGATTGGCCTGAGGGGCAACGCCCGGCGGGGAGCAAGGCTCATCGCTCGGACGGTCTGCTGGTCGGGCCGTTTCAGCACGCTGCGCCGTTCGACGTGCTGATCGTCAATACCGACGCCACCCTGGCCGAGCGCAGTGGCAACGGCCTGACGATTTTTTCGCAATCGCTCACCGACTTAAACCGCACGCCCAGCGAAGGCAGCTTCACCCTGCACGTGCATCACGACCATGACGACTCCGCCAGCCCCGCGCCCACTGTCGTGCAAGCAGCGACCATCGAGGGCATTTCAGGCTTCTGGCTGGACATCGGCACACCGGGTTTCGGCCCCGCTGCCGTGGGTGCGAATGGGCCGGGCGTCAGCGACACCGTGCTGGGTGATACCCCGCTCAATCGCGTCGAGCGCCTGGCGGGTCTGCACCCGCAATGGCAAACCAGCGCGTTCGTGCGCGTCGGCAACCCTCACTGTGTCACGCTGGTAAGCGACGTCGCCGCGCTCCCCGATTTTGAGCAACTGCACGAAAACCCGCTCAACGACGCGCTGACCCGAATCGCCTTTGCCGCCGGCGAGTTCGGTGAAGGCGATCCCTGCCCTGCCGGCATCAACCTGCAATGGGCCGCGCGCGTGGCGCCGACCCGCATCATGGCAAGAGTGTTCGAGCGCGGCGAAGGGCCGACGGCGTCCTCGGGCACCAGCGCCAGCGCGGTCGCCTCGGCGGCCTGGCTCAGTGGCTGGGTGCAGGCGGGGCTGGTGGACGTGGTGATGCCCGGCGGCACAGCGCCCGTGCGTTTGATCGAGCAAGAGGGTCGCCTGCAGCAGGTCCAGTTGTTTGGCACAGCGCACCGTCAGCGCTGAATCGCCTCATCCTGCGCGCTGCCTCCATCAGGAGGCAGCACGCGACGGCTTATCTGTTTACGACAGACCACGCAATCGAATGTGAAATTGCCACTATCCGAATTGCATCCCGCCTGCCCTTGTCTATGCTTTGAACAATCGCTCAACGCCACCGACCTCGGCGGCGTGCGCGGGTTGCAGCATTCATCGACCACGGATGGCAGGCGCTCGCTATGGACGGTAGGAATTACCCCGCAAACCCGCGACCACTGATCGCTTCGACGGTGATCAGACGATCGGCACGTACACCTCAGATAGATAGCCCCCTGCTCTGGCCCGCACCTTTGAGCCATGCACCTCAATGCACCCTGCCCTGCGATGTCATTCCGCCATGACTCATGTCGGGACTTTCGGGGTCGACTTTCGTAACAGCCCATCAAGGAAGACGGTCATTTCGACCGCGTTTCGCAAACATTGAGGTAGGTGGCAGATGTTCAATTCACACCGCAAGGCCGTCGAAGCCGAGTTGCAGGTATCCACCGCTGCGCTGTGCCAGTCCAAGGCCAAGCTGGCGGCGATCAGTCGCTCCATGGCGCTGATCGAGTTCACCCCCGACGGGATCATTCTCGATGCCAATGAAAACTTTTGCCTGACCATGGGTTATCAGCCGGGTGAGCTGACCGGCAAGCACCACCGGATCTTTTGCGAAAAGTCCTTTTGCGACAGCGATGCCTACCGCAAATTCTGGGGCGATCTGGCCCGTGGCGAGCCGCTGTGTGGCGAAGTCATGCGTCTGGACAAATCGGGCCGCGAGATCTGGCTGGAAGCCAGTTACATGCCGGTCTACGACAACGACGGCGTGGTGCAGAGCGTGATCAAGGTCGCCTCCGACATCACCGCGCGTGCCTACAAGGACCACGAAAACCAGAGCATGATCGACGCCATCGGCCGCTCCATGGCAACCATCGAGTTCGCTCCGGACGGCCGGGTGATCACGGCCAACGAGAATTTTCTGCGCACCATGCACTACTCGCTCGACGAGGTCGTGGGCCAGCACCACAGCCTGTTCTGCACCCGCGCGGAAGTCGAATCCCCGGCGTATAAGGCGTTCTGGGCCTCGCTCAATCGTGGCGAATTTCACTCCCACCGTTTCGAGCGCGTTAACAAGCACGGCCAGACCGTGTACCTGGAAGCCACCTACAACCCGCTGTTCGACGTCAAAGGCCGACTGTACAAAGTGGTGAAATTCGCCAGCGACATCACCGAGCAAGTGACCGTGCAACGCAATGCTGCGACCACTGCCCACGACACTTCGGTGCGTACTGACGCCTGCGCACAGAAGGGTTCCAGCGTGGTGCAGCAGACCGTCGAGGTGATCGAGCAGATTTCCAGCGACCTCAATGAAGCAGCCCGCAGCATCGATGCGGTGAACAAGCAGTCGGAGATCATCGCCACCATCGTGCAGACCATCCGCAGCATCGCCGATCAGACCAACCTGCTGGCCCTCAACGCTGCCATCGAAGCCGCACGCGCCGGGGAACACGGCCGCGGCTTCGCCGTGGTGGCCGATGAAGTGCGAGGGCTTGCGGCGCGCACCAGCAAAGCGACGGTCGAGATCGTCGATGTGGTGAGGCAGAACAACGAGCTGGCGAAGAGCGCGGTGACGAGCATGCAATCGAGCCTGAGCCGAACGGGCACCGGGGTCGAGCTGGCGAACGAGGCCGGGGAAGCGATTCTGGAGATTCAGCAGGGCGCGCGGCATGTGGTGGATGCGATCAGCCAGTTCAACTCGACGTTGCGGCTGGATTAAAAACCACAGGCCCCATCCAGGACTGACGGAACAGCATCGGACCTGTGGGAGTGAGCGTGCTCACGAATAAGGCGTTTCAGGCGCCGAGAATGCGGCGGATGTCACGGCCATTCGTGAGCAAGCTCACTCCCACGGGGTTGTGCATTTGCCAGCAAGTTTGCGCACTGGCAGCAGGTGCAACCGATAAATACGACAGAGCGCCTTACTCGCCAATATCCTCATTCCACAGCTCAGGCTTGTCCTGAATGAACTGCTTCATCAGGCCGACGCAGGTCGCGTTGTGCACGACGTCCACCTGCACGCCGCGCGAGCGCAGCAGCTCTTCTTCGCCCAGGAACGTCTCGTTTTCACCGACGATCACCTTGCCGATGCCATAGAGCAGGATCGCCCCGCTGCACATCGCGCAGGGCGACAGCGTGGTGTACAGCGTGGCCTCGCGATAGACCCTGGCCGGCTGGCGACCGGCGTTTTCAAAGGCGTCCATTTCGCCGTGCTTGATCGCGCTGCCTTCCTGCACCCGGCGGTTATGGCCGCGACCAATGATCTTGCCATCGTGAACGATCACCGAACCGATCGGAATGCCGCCCTCGGCCAGTCCTTTTTGCGCCTCATCGATGGCCGCCTGCATGAATGGGTCCATGGTCTCTCCTTCCCGTGTCGATCAGAACGAATGCGTCGCAGCCTGCGATACAGGCCGAACGAGCGTCAAGGCTTGGCTTTTTTCAGCGCGTTGTCCAGTGCCGTGGAGACGTAGACTTTGAGCAGGTCGCTGGAGCGGCTCTTCATGTCCAGGCCGACGTCACGCTGCTTGCTGCGGAATTTATTGGCGACGTCGGGCGGCGGGTCGCCGACGTCGAGGGCGGTGAGTTCGTCCGGGGTGAAGGAAGCTGCGTAGGCTGCCGCGAGGTTGCGGTCCCACTCTTGCTGGTATTGCGGCTGAAGGTGCTGCAATTCGTCCTGGACGATTTCCTGCGCCTTGGTGCGTCCGACCGCCTCGACGATCGTGGTGAAGGTCACGGTGCGCGACGCCACCTGATAACCCAGCCAGCCCAGGCTTTCACCCAGATGACGATCCTGCACGAAAGCCAGCGCACTGGGAGCGACAGCGGGCGCGGCTGCCGTGTCCTCTGCCAGCGCAACCTGCACGTCCAGCAGCAGACCCGAGAGCGCACCTGCCGCCACACTCAATACCGTCAACGCAGTCGATCTGCTATATCCCATGTCCTCTCCCCGGCGACTTTATATCGGTGATCAACGCACTGACTGCCCGGGTGAAGCTAGCATTTGAGCAAGGCTTTGCCAGTCATCCGGACCCGACAGGACGTGAATCGTCACGACGCTGTCGCATCCGGTGTTCTGACCACAGAAACCGACCAAGGTTGAAAGGGATCAAGGGCCCTTCAGATTTGAGTCAGATCTGAGAATCTCCGGTTACAGCCCGGCGGTAACTTTTTTCGCCACGTCAGCCGGCACCCACGGACTCCAGATTTCCGGGTGATCCTTGAGGAAGGTCTTGGCCACGGCATCCGGTTCCAGGCGTTTTTCGCTCATTTCGCCCAGGGTCTTGTTCAGTTGATCGATCGGCAGGTCGACTTTTTCGAAGAAGCTCACCAGATCCGGGTATTGCTCGCGGAATGGCTCGGACACGCCAATGGCCAGGTGCGCGGCCAGTGAGCTTGAACCAATCGGGTTGGGGTTATTGGCGTCGGCCAAGGTTTTCCAGGCAGCTTCATTGAACGGCGGCTCTTCGAGCTTGATCAGCTTAAAGCGGCCCAGCAGCGGGGTTGGCGACCAGTAGTAGAACAGCACCGGTTTGCCGCGACGAATCGATGAGGCGACCTCGGCATCCAGCGCAGCACCGGAGCCCGTGCGGAAGTTCACGTAGCTGTCGTTGAGCTTGTAGGCCTTGAGCTTCTGGGTGTTGACGATTTCCGAGGTCCAGCCGGTGGGGCTGTTGAGGAAGCGGCCCTTGCTTGGGTCTTCCGGGTCCTTGAACACGTCCTTGTATTTGGGCAGGTCGGCCACTGATTTGAGGTCTGGCGCCAGCGGTTTGATGCCCTTCTCAGGGTCGCCCTTGATCACGAATTCCGGTACCCACCAGCCTTCGGTGGCGCCTTTGACGATATCGCCCAGGCCATGCACCTTGCCTTCGGCTTCGGCCTTGACCCACGCGGGGCTGCGTCCTGCCCACTCTTCGCCGATCACCTGAATGTCATTCTTGGCCAGCGCCGCCTCAAGGCTCACGGTGCTGCCCGGCAGTTTGTCGGTCGGGTAGCCGTAGCCTTTCTCGACGATAGTGCGCAGGATTTCGGTGATCAGGCTGCCGCTTTCCCAAGTGATATCACCGAAGTGAATCGGCGCCGTTTTTTCTGCGCTGTGGGCAGGCTGCGTCAGTACCGCCAGTGCCAGCAGCGAGCCGCCAAGCAGGTGTTTGATCGATGTCATGGTGGTCTCTCGTGATGATCTCTGGGGCCAGGGACAGAAACGGCTCAATTGGGTTTAGCACAGCACCCGCTTCATTCCAGACACGCGCGCAAGCAGCAGGTTTCAGCTTTTTGCATGTAGTCGCTGACCGAGCGCGAAGAAATGCCCAGCTGGGTGGCGATTTCCGGGTAGGTCAGGCCGACACTGCGCGCGAGCATGAAGGTGGTCTTGACCTTGGGCGGCAGGCGATTCAGACGCCGGTCAATGCGGTCGAGGGTTTGCAGGGTCGCGGCCAGGCTTTCCGGAGACGGCACGTGGGCATCCTCCTCAAGCATCAGGCCATCCCGGTAATCGCGCTCCAGGTCGCGACGGCGCCAGCGTTGGTAGATCAGGCGTTGAGCGATGGTGGTCAACAGCGCGCGGGGCTCACGAATCGCCACCACATTGGGCGATGCGAGCAGCTGCAGGAAGGTTTCAGAGGCAATGTCTTCGGCGCTTTCAGGGCCGTCCAGATGACGACGCAAACGCTCGCACAACCAGGCGTAATGGCGCTGAAAAAGCTCGCTGAGGAGGTGGCGATGGGACAGATCGACGCCAGACATAAGACTTCCCTTGGCATGAATGATTGTTCTGCCCGGTGTTCCGGTCGGGCCATGCTAGCAAGGGTTTTTATGCATTAATAATATTTAAAAGAGATTCTTATAGAGCAAAAGGAAATATAAAGCCTTGACCTTGGCGCTGATAATCCAGCAGTACCTCATAATCCGCTTCGCTCGCTGGCGAGACCTCAGCAATCGCCAATACCTGCGCCACCTCCGGCAAATCCTTGAGCGCCTGATTCATCGCTTGCCGAATTCCCTCGGCATCCTCCCCAATACGCGTGATGTAAGGCAGACACGGCCCCTGCGCTGTTCGGCCAATCACTTTGACTCCAGCCACTTCTTCACTGCCATCGCGCGCCAGATAATCGAAGGTCACGCTGTCGATGGCCGCCAGATCCCCGACGCCTGCCTTGAGCGCCGCCAGGCTGTTGCGATGCCCGCCAGTCAACGACACCTGGGCGAAAAACTTCCCCTCACGCTGCAACGGCGCCAACGCATGGCGAAACAGATTCATCCCGGAATTGGAATCTTCTGAATTGATCAGCCCATGGCTGCCGCGAAAGTCATCAAGCTGCTGCCGAGGGTCATCGGCCCGCGCCACGATCAGGCTGCAATGATTGCCGCCGCCGCTGTTGGGCAGTTGATAGATCGGCCGCCCGACCACCTGCACCTGACCGCGCAGTTGCGTCATCAGCGGGTAGCCACAGGTTTGCGTGAGGAGCAATTGCGGCGAAAGCCAAAGCTGTTTGAGGTCCAGGCCTTGCGCATCCAGCCGCTCTGCCGCGAGCCAATCCAGCACACGGCTGAGC
>CAURWS010000117.1:0-8683 GCA_963528485.1 uncultured Pseudomonas sp.
CGCTAAAGGACAGCGTTGCCTTTCGCTGGAGTGACACGGCAGGCTGGAAGCGGGTCGCGCGTCATGAATGGGTGGAGGACGCCACGCCCACCGCGCTCCAGCAATCGCTGACCGACCCGCTGTACGACATGCCGTTCGCGTCCAAAGACACGCTGTTCGAACTGGCTTATACGCACCGCCGCGGTCTGAACAACGATTTCTTCTTTTTCGACGAACGCCTGAATGCGGTCGAAGAGGAGTTCTTCACCCTGCGGGACAAACTGCGCGAACACGCACGCAGCATCCGCACGGTGGATAGACCGCCGCGCCCGACCATGCCCGCCATAGAGCCTCAAACCACGGTTCAATCGTTCATTCAACGCCTGTATGCACACACCGATGGCATGGTTGTGGGTGAATTCCATGCCTCCATCGCCAGCAAGAAACTCATCATCGACAATATGGCCCTGCTCAAGGACCAGGGTGTGAAAACCCTGTACATGGAGCATTTGCTGGCCGATCTGCATCAACTCGACCTGGACCGCTTTTTCGAAACCGGGATGATGAGCGACCGCCTGCTGCTGGGACTGCGTAAGCTGGACAGCGGTCATCTCACCGATTCTTCACGTGTCTACAACTTTGAAAAGCTGGTCATCAAAGCGCAGCAACATGGCCTCGAAGTGCGCGCTCTGGACTGCGCGGCGAGCTATCACCTGAGCGGTTTGCGCCTGCCTTCGCAAACCACCCGCCAGCAAATGATGAACTTCTACGCCTCGCGTGCGATTCGTCGGCATCAGGCAGTGATGGGCAAGCACAAGTGGGTCGCGCTGGTCGGCAACAGCCACTCCAACACCTACCTGGGCATACCGGGGATCGCCGAACTTGAGGGCGGTATCGGGCTGCGAATCAATGATGTCAGGCCGGGAAACGCCAGAGGCATCACGCTTGATCCGGGCGAGTACGCCCGCTCACAGATGAGCACCGACGAAGGCTTCGTAAGAGGTAACTTCCTGATTGAGATCGAAGTCCCCGGCAGCCCGATGGCGATCAGACCTCCACAGCCGCTACCTATCGAACAGCGCCTGGCCAGACCCGGCATGTTCGTCACCGAGCAGGACACCGACCGCCTGTACGTGATCGTCCATAAATCAAGGACACAGGAGATCCATCGCACACCGGTGCAGGTGAGCGACGAAGGCAAGGTGTTCGTGGACCGCCCGACCTGGGCTGGGGTGCATCTGCAACAGTATGACGACATCGATGCGCTGATTCTGGCGCTGGAAGACATCAACCTCACCCGCGTAGGTTGAGTGTCAACGGGGCAGCCCGCCGACGCTGCCCCGTTCAGGTCAAGGAGCCTTTGGCAGGCGCTGCTCCAGCAGTTGGTGCAGCGCGCTGTCGGCGGGCCAGTTGCGCATGAAGCGCGCGCGGTCCCTGGCGAAGGCCGCCGCGAACGCGCTTTGCGAGCTGTGCTGACACATCGCATCGAGGTCGATCAGCGCCCAGCGGTCCTGATGCCAGAACACGTTGTGGCCCTTGAGGTCGCCATGACTGATGCGCTCGCGCAGCAATTGCGCGAACAGCTTATCCAGCGCCTGCAGTTCGCTTTCCGGCGCGTCACCTGAGGCCACATACGGCGCGAAACGCTCAATGATGTCCGGCCCCGGCAGATATTCGGTGACCAGATACGCCTTGCGCCGCAACCAGAAGAAACGCTGTTCCAGCAACGCCAGCGGCTTGGGCGTGGCAATGCCAAGGAACATCAGGCGATTGCCTTCACGCCACGAATGCCAGGCACGGCTTGGACGCCAGAAGCGCTTGAGCCAGTGGGCAAAATTCTTGATGTTGTAACGCTTGATCACCAGCTCCCGGCCATCAACGTCAGCCTTGGCCACACTTGCGGCGCCACCGGTCTTGTACAGGTGGCCGCTGTCGATCAGCGCATCGGCTTTGTCGAGCACTGGCAGCATGGCGGCCGCTTCTTCACGACGAATCGCGCGCAGGGCGAACGGGCCATCAAAGACGCTGAACAGGCTGCATTCGCGCCCGACCTTGATCAGGTAATCCCTCAAACGCCAGCTGCTGACCTTGTCGATCTGCTTTTGCAGGGCCTCGACCGGCAGCGCGTGCTCGCCGTTGCTCAGCAGGTAGTAGACCAACAGTTCTTCGGTGAATGGCTCCAGGGATTTGGGCAACTGGGCGAAGAACACGCCGAGGTTTTCCAGGACTTTCTGGCGCGACAGGGGCTTGCCCGCGTCTTCGGCGCGGATGCCTGCGCCGTCAATGAGGTAAAGCTGGCCGTTCTGACGCAGCAGGTTGTCCAGGTGCAGGTCTTCCTGCCACAGGCCCTTGGCGTGCATTTGCCCGACTGCGGCCAAGGCATCGCCCAGCACGGCGGTCTGCTCATCGGCCAGTGGCGGCAGGCTTTCGACGGACTTCCAGGCGTCGCCAAGGCTTTGCGCCTGATCGAGAAACTCGAACAACAACCAGCCGCCCTCGCCCTCTTGCAACCCATCGGCGAGCAGCAACGGCGTGGTCAGTTTCTGTTCGGCAAGTCGCTGCACACCAGCAAGCTCGCGCTGAAAATGCCGAGACGCCTTGCTGCCGACCAGCAACTTGGCCAGCACCGGACGCCCGCGCCAGATGCCAGCGCCGACGTAGCGTTGGCCCGGCAGCACACGCAGCAGGCTCAACAGCTGCAACTCGGCAGGACCCACCGCATCCGCCAACGCAATGCTCATCGGCAGCGTCGGGGTGCGACCGGCGTTTTTCAGTTCAGACAAACGCATCGGCGCCCTCTTCGATCAAACATGAATGCAGCACATATCTACGGCGTCACAGGGACTCGCTTCTGCCCGAAGGGCGTGGGGAATGCGTCAGGTTAGCAACATAAACGGTGACTGACACTGCGCATTCGCCAGCAAGCCGGCTCCCACAATGGACCTCATCACCACTTACATCAGCGGCCGCTGCGCTTATGACTGCCACGCTTGGCCAGCCGCTGCCACCAGGCATCCACCAACCCGCTGTCACCTGGGGCCTGCACATAGGCCGCAAGCAATTCGCGGATCTCGGCTTCGTTCCACATCGGCGCGCGGCGCAGCAGGGGTTCGATGTCCTTGACCCGATCACGCCGACCAAAGATCGACTTGCGGGTCTTCTCAAGATCGATCAGTTGCGCCAGATACCCGCCGCCCTTGGCCTTGAGAAAAATATGCTTGGGATAAAAACAGCCATGCACTTGCCCGGCCTTGTGCAGCGTACGCGCCAGTTGTCCACAGGCCTGCAGAATCGCCAGACGCTGGGTCGCTGCCGTTTCGTCCCACTGGGTCAACAACGTGTCCAGGTCGGTCCAGCCATCCAGCGCGCGAGTCATCAGGATGGCGCGACGCTCGCCATCGACTTTCTTCTCGCCATAAAACACCGCATGCAGCGCCGGAATGCCGAGCTTCTGATACAGGCTGATGTTGCGAAACTCGCGGGAGAACGACAGCTCGCCGAACGGGTGATGCAGGGTGTGGGTCAGGTAATTGCTCTGGCGCTTGAGGTAATAGCCCGAGCCTTCGAGCTCCAGGCGAAACACGCTGCTCCAGCCCCCGCGCCCGGTGTTGGGCTCGTCCACGGCGTCGAGCTGCACGTCCCATAGCGAGTCAAAATCGGCCAGACCATGGCGCTCCAAGAGCCCGCGGTCGGCATCGGCGATGAAAACACTCATTCGCGTCCCTCGAAAAAGCTGACGATGTGTCGAATGCGCTTCTTGTCCGAATCATTCAGGCGCTCGCGCCCGCGATACTGCAGATAAAAGCGCAGGCGCTGGGTGGCGGACAGGTGGTATTTGGCCACTTTGTCCAGACACGCCAGGTCCTTGGTGATGCGGTAGCGCAGCATGAAGCTGACCCAGAACGCGCCGTTGGGGCAGTCGATCAGGAACACCGTCGACTGATCGTCCACCAGCAGGTTGCGCCACTTCAAATCGTTATGGGTGAAGTGGTGATCGTGCATGGTCCGGGTGTAGCGCGCCACCTGCTGGCTGATGTGGTCGACCCAGGAGCGGTTATCCAGACGCTCATCGTGAACGCGTGCCAGCTCTGACAGGTCTTCGGTGCGCGGCAGTTCGCGGGTGATCAACGCACCACGATCGTAGGACGCGCCCTTGCGTTCAAGGCCCCAGGCCACCACTTCGGCGGTCGGGATGCCCCATTTGGCGAAACGCTTGAGGTTCTGCCACTCGGACTTGACCCGAGGGCGCCCCAGATAACGCCGCAGGCCTTTGCCCGCCGCCACGTAGCGTTTGACGTAGTAATTCACGCCACCGCGTTCGACACGAATCACTTCCGACAGCGGGTCGCGCGTCAGGCGCTCGCCCTGCAGGGCAAACACCGCGTCGAGCGATCCGAAGTCAGCGGCCAGCTCAGCGTACTCAGGTTCAAGGTTCCAACCCGCCATCAGAGCGCATCCCCGTAGCGCAGCTTGCGCTGGTACAGTTTCTCGGCCTTGGCCTCCAGCCACACCAGCAGCGCCGATTCTTCGGCCAGAATCTGGCGCAGCGGCTGTTGGAAGTAGCCCTTTAGGAAACGCATCTTGTCGCGACGGGTCAGGCCGATGTCCAGCGCCGAAAAGTACAGCGCGGCCAGGTCCTTGTTGCGCCAGCGTTGAGTGATCTGTGGCCGGGTTTGCGCGCGGTGCAGGTCGATCACCGAGAGCTTGAAGCTTTCGGGGGTGACCAGCGTGTCGGTGTGCAGCAGAAAGTGGCACAGGTAGCAGTCGCGGTGGTTGACGCCAGCGCGGTGCATCATGCCCACCAGCCGCGCGACTTCGGCGATGTAGGCCCGTTTCATGCGCGGCTCGGGCGGCTGTTTCACCCAATTGATGCTGACGTCTTCCATGCTTTCGGTCGGCGCCAGCTCTTCGGTGACGATGAACGAATGCTGCGCCGCCGGATTGCTGCCGCGCTCGCCATAGGCCACGCAGGTCATGGTCGGCACGCCGACTTCCTTGAGGCGGTTGATCGCGTCGAATTCTTTGCCGGCGCCCAGCACCGGCAGTTTTGCGGTCAGCAGGTTCTTCGCCACTTCACCCCAGCCGATGCCACGGTGGATCTTGACGAAATAACCTCGGCCGTCGACTTCGGTGCGCAGGGTACGGCGGTTTTCCAGCTCGCGATACACCTGGCCCTGCAACTCCTCGACGGCTTCGAACGCATCGCGCCCGGCCCAGAGGGTCTTGAAGGGTTCAGCAAGGATCAATTTCATCCGTGGTGCTCCGCCAGAATCACATCGGCCGCGTGTTGCGGCATGCTGTAAAGATCAGCCGTGTCGGCGAATGCCAGCCCGTTTCGGCCCCAGGACGTGCGCGCGGCATCGTCCTTGAGCATGCGGGCCAGGTAGTCATTGAGCTGGTTCTGTTCGAACGGCTCATCGAGCACCAGACCGCTGTCGGCCTCGGCGATGTAATGGGCGTAGCCACACACCGCACTGACCAGCACCGGTAATCCCGCGACCAGCGCTTCAAGTAGCACGGTGCCGGTGTTTTCGTTGTACGCCGGGTGGATCAACAGGTCGGCGCCCAGCAGAAAACGCGGGATGTCGCTGCGGCCTTTCATGAACGTCACGTTGTCGCCCAGGCCAAGTTGCGTGCTTTGCAGCTGGAATACTTTGGGGTCGTCCTGGCCGATTACAAACAGGCGCGTGCGTTTTTTCAGCTCAGATGGCAATGCCGCAAGCGCCTTGAGGCTGCGATCGACGCCCTTGGTCTTGAAGCCCGAACCAATCTGCACCAGCAGCAGGTCATCGTCGCCCAGCTTGAACTCGCGACGAAACTCAGCGCGAATCTCGGCTGCATTGGCCGGCGCGCGGCGGTCCTGGGAGATGCCCGGCGGCAGCAGATGGAAGCGCGACAGCGGCGTGTCGTAGTGCTTGATGAACAGCGGCTGCTGCACTTCGGAGATCATCAGCACTTCGGTTTTCGCGTCTTTGGCGAACACCGCGCGCTCGTATTCGGCGAAGTGGCGATAGCGGCTCCAGTACTTGTACAGGCCGTGACGCAGGTTCTGCGCCTTGTCTTCGTAGCAGCCGTCGGCGGCGTAATACACGTCCAGGCCAGGCATCTTGTTGAAGCCGATCAGGCGGTCCACCGGACGCTTGGCCAGGTCGGCGTTCATCCAGTCGGTGAGTTTTTCGTTGCGCCGATGGTTGAAGATCGCCTTGACCGGCGCCACCAGCACTTCGAAGCCGGGGGGCACGTCGCCTTCCCAGATCAGGGTGTAGACGCGGATCGAATGCCCGCGCTGCTGACACTCCAGGGCGATGCGCATGAAATCGCGCTGCAAGCCGCCGAAGGGAAAGTATTTGTAAAGCACGAATGCCAGTTGCATCACGGATGTTCCTTTGCCAGCAACAGCGAGCCCAACTGGCTCGCTACTCGCTCGGGATTCAGGCGAGTAAAGCACATCGGCCACTCGCGTTCGGTATCGACCTGACGCTGATCTTCAGCGGTCGGTCGATAGGTGCATTTCTTTTGCAGGCACGGCGCGCAGGCCGGGTAATCGCCCGCCAGGTGAACCTGCGACTTGCCGTACGCGCCGGTCAAACCGGGGTTTGTCGGGCCGAACAGCGACAGGGTCGGCACGTCCAGCGCCGCCGCCAGATGCCCGAGCCCTGTGTCCACGGCGACGCAGCCTTGCGCGCCAGCCAGCACTTTGGCGACGCCTGCAAGATTCAATTTGGGCAGTACGACGGCTTTATCAAGGCCCTCGGCAATGCGCTCGGCGCGAGCCTTTTCCGCCGGGTTGCCCCACGGCAGGTACACTTCCAGGCCCTGAGCAATCATGCGCTCGGCCAGTTCGCGCCAATACACTTCGGGCCAGTGTTTGGTGACCCAGGTGGTGCCGTGCAGGAACAACACGAACGGCGCGCCGCTTTCGCTGTTCAGCAAACGGCTGCGATCCAGCCCGTAATCGCCCAGCCCGACAGGCACTTCATAGCTCAGCGCCTGAGCGAACAATTGGCGCAAACGCTCCACCGCATGCTGCCCGCGCGCCACCGGATACGCCCTGTCATAAAGACGTGCGGCCAGGGGCTCACGTGCAGAATCCTTGTCCAGCCCTGCAATCGGCGCCTTGACGTAACGGGTCAGAAACGCGCTTTTCAAAAGGCCTTGTGCGTCGATCACCAGGTCGTAACGGGGGTTGCGCAGACGTTGTTTGAACTGGCGCCACTGGCCATTCTTGAAGGTCTGCCACAGGTTCTTGCGCCAGCGCCGGATCGCCACCGGAATCACTCCCGCCACGGCCGGGTGCCAGGTCGGGATTTCCGCAAAGCCTTCTTCCACCACCCAGTCGAACTGGATGCCGGGGATCGCCCGGGCCGCATCGGTCAGCGCAGGCAGGGTATGAATCACGTCACCCAGCGACGAGGTCTTGATCAGCAGTACCCGCAAGTCAGGCAACCTCGACCGGGGTGCCGCCCAACTGGCCCAGTGCGCGGATCACCGAATCAGGTTCCAGCAGGCGCAAGCAGTTGTAGTGACCAAAACGGCAGGTGCGCTCGAAGCACGGGCTGCACTCGATGCCCAGCTGCACGATCTCGACCTGATCGGCCAAAGGCGGGGTGAAGCCCGGCGAGGTCGAGCCATAAACGGCGACCAGCGGCCGGTTGAGCGCCGCAGCAACGTGCATCAGGCCGGAGTCGTTGGACACGACAGCGTCGGCGCAGGACAACAGGTCAATGGCCTCGGCCAGCGAAGTTTCGCCGCTGAGGTTGCTCGACTCTTCGCGCAGGCCCGGAATCAGCCGGTCACGAATGCTTTCGCCCACCGCGTGATCGTTTTTTGAACCGAACAGCCAGACCTGCCAGCCTTCACGAATCTTCGCTTCGGCGACCTTCGCATAGTGCTCGGATGGCCAGCGCTTGGACTCGCCAAACTCGGCGCCAGGGCACAGCGCCAGAACCGGACGATCCAGGGCCAGGCCGAACTTGGCCAGCGCGGCATCGCGGCTGGCGGTTTCGATCGACAGGCTCGGCTTTGGATAAGGACGCGGGATTTCAGCGTCCTTGTCATAGGCCAGCGCCATGAAACGCTCAATCATCAGCGGATATTTCTGTTTGTCGAGCACGCGCACGTCGTTGAGCAAGCCATAGCGGAACTCGCCACGCCAGCCGGTGCGCTTGGGAATACCGGCGAAGAACGGCACCAGCGCCGACTTGAGGGAATTGGGCAGCAGGATCGCCTGGTCGTACTGGCCCTTGAGTGACTTGCCGATACGTCGGCGGGTCGCCAGTTCCAGCGCGCCGTGGCCGAGCGGAAAGCTCAAGGCTCTGCGCACCTGGAGCATGCGCTCAAGGATCGGCCGGCTCCACTCGGGGGCCAGCACATCGATTTCGCACTGCGGGTGACGCTGTTTCAGGCACTGGAACAGCGTTTGCGCCATCACCATGTCACCGACCCAGCTGGGCCCTACGATCATAATTCTCATGCTCAATCCAAAAACGACCAGAAACGAGCAGGGAGGCCCATCAGACTGCGTGACGCTTGCACACAGCCTGACGCCTCCCTGTCATAGCTTTATATAGGCCCGGCTTGGCCTTCACCAAAATCCGGACTTTGTAGCGTTCGCTCTGACGCCATCGCGGGCAAGCGCGCTCCTACAGTTGCACGCAGTCTCCTGTAGGCCCGCGCATGCCCCCCCAGAGGCCACTGGCCTACA
>CAURWS010000118.1:0-8666 GCA_963528485.1 uncultured Pseudomonas sp.
TGATGGGCATAATTGCCGTCGGGCTTCAGAGTCTCGATTTGTCTGGGTCGACGACCGCGCGTTACGCTGCGCGGCGCTCAGGCGACGTTGTCAGCCCAATCAGAGCAGCACAACGTCATATTGTTCCTGTGAATACATGGTTTCGACCTGAAAGCGAATGGTCCGACCGATAAACACCTCAAGTTCAGCCACATTACCCGACTCTTCATCAAGCAGACGGTCGACCACCTTCTGGTTGGCCAGCACGCGATAGCCCAACGCCTGATAGGCCCGCGCCTCGCGCAGAATCTCGCGGAAGATCTCGTAACAGATGGTTTCCGGGGTCTTCAGCTTGCCGCGGCCCTGACAGCTGCTGCAGGGCTCGCACAGCACCTGCTCAAGGCTTTCGCGGGTTCGCTTGCGGGTCATCTGCACCAGGCCCAGCTCGGTGATGCCGATGATGTTGGTCTTGGCGTGGTCCCGTTCCAGCTGCTTCTCGAGCGTACGCAGGACCTGGCGCTGATGCTCGCCGTCCTCCATGTCGATGAAGTCGATGATGATGATCCCGCCGATGTTGCGCAGGCGCAGCTGCCGGGCGATGGCCGTGGCCGCCTCCAGGTTGGTCTTGAAGATGGTTTCTTCGAGGTTGCGATGGCCGACGAACGCACCGGTGTTGACGTCGATGGTGGTCATCGCCTCGGCCGGGTCGATCACCAGATAGCCACCGGACTTGAGCGGCACCTTGCGCTCCAGGGCCTTCTGGATTTCGTCTTCGACGCCATACAGGTCGAAAATCGGCCGCTCACCGGGGTAGTGCTCAAGGCGGTCAGCGATCTCCGGCATCAATTCGGCAACAAACTGGGTGGTCTTCTGGAAGGTTTCCCGCGAGTCGATGCGGATCTTCTCGATGCGCGGGCTGACCAGATCGCGCAGGGTGCGCAGGGCCAAGCCGAGGTCTTCGTAGATCACGCTGGCCGGGTTGATGGTCTTGATCTGCTCGCCGATCTGATCCCACAGGCGGCGCAGATAACGGATGTCCATCATGATCTCATCGGCCCCGGCGCCCTCGGCGGCCGTACGCAGGATGAAACCGCCCTTCTCCTTGATCCCCTCCTTGGCCACGCAATCGCTGACGACCTGCTTGAGGCGCTCGCGCTCGGCCTCGTCCTCGATCTTCAGGGAAATCCCCACATGAGCCGTACGCGGCATGTACACCAGATAGCGCGACGGAATGGACAGTTGGGTCGTCAGCCGCGCGCCCTTGCTGCCGATCGGGTCTTTGGTGACCTGCACCACCAGGCTCTGGCCTTCGTGCACCAGCGAGCTGATGGTCTCGACCGCCGGGCCTTCACGCATGGAGATTTCCGAGGCATGAATGAACGCGGCGCGGTCCAGGCCGATGTCGATGAACGCCGCCTGCATGCCAGGCAGCACGCGCACCACCTTGCCCTTGTAGATGTTGCCGACGATCCCGCGACGCTGGGTCCGTTCGACGTGGACTTCCTGCAAAACCCCGTTCTCAACGACGGCCACGCGCGACTCCATCGGCGTGATGTTGATCAGAATTTCTTCACTCATGGCTTTTCACCTTCCAGGCATTGCCAGCAGGGTATGCCAAAACGCTGGAGGATTTCTGCGGTTTCGCACAACGGCAGGCCGACCACCGCGGAATAGCTGCCTGCGAGGTTTTCCACGAACACCGCGCCCAGCCCCTGAATGCCGTAGCTGCCAGCCTTGTCCCGGGGTTCGCCGCTGGCCCAGTAGGCGCGGGCTTCTTCAGGGGAGATGGGGCGAAAACGCACGCGACTGCTGACCACGCGGGTTTCGCAGTGCTGTTCGTCGACCACGGCGATGGCGGTCAGGACGTCGTGTTCGCGGTTCGACAGCGCGGCAAGCATGGCCAGCGCGTCGGCTTCATCGACCGGTTTGCCGAGAATGCGGCCATCGAGCACCACAGCGGTATCGGCGCCGAGCACGCAGGCGGTGGGGTAGGCAGGGTCATTGGCCAGTTGCAGCAGACCGGCATCGGCCTTGCCCCGGGCCAGCCGCTCGACATAGGCGGCCGGGGTTTCGTCTGCGAGCGGGGTTTCGTCGATATCGGCAACAAGGGTCGTGAACGGCACGCCGATCTGGGTCAGCAATTCACGACGGCGCGGGGAGCCGGAGGCGAGAAAGAGTTGGGGCATGGGACGTCTCCGTGTCAGTGATCTTCAGCTTAGGCGTTGCGTTTAAACGGGTGACGCTTGCTTCGATCCTCGCCGCAAATCCCGCTTCTGCCCGCAGGCCAGAATCAAAAGCAGCCCGGCGGCAACGCTTCAATTGATCTTCAAACGCAACCGCAACCCGCGCAGGCCATAGCTCACCCACGGCCACAGCAATGCGCTGACCAGTGCCGGCAAAACCAGAGCCAGGGTCGGCTGGCGGTTACCGGTCAATGCACTCAGCCACAGCTGCACCAGCTGCGCCAGGCCAAAGATCACCAGAATCACCAGGCATTGCTGCCACATCGGGAACATACGCAGGCGTTGTTGCAGCGACAGGACCAGAAAGGTGATCAGGGTCAGGATCAGGGCGTTCTGCCCCAGGAGCGTTCCGTAGAGCACGTCTTCGGCCAACCCCAGCATCCACGCGGTGACCATGCCGATCTTGTGAGGCAGGGCCAGGGCCCAGAAGGCCAACAGCAGCGCGAGCCACAGCGGGCGAAAGATTTCCATGAACTGTGGCAGCGGCGACACGCTGAGCAGCAGGCCGATGGCGAAGGTCAACCAGACCACCCAGCCGTTTCGTGCAGGGGCCTGACGCGCCATTATTCTTCCCTCTCATGCGTCGCCGCAGGCGCAGCCACCGGTTTGGGCGCAGCGGGTTTGGCTGGCTGATGGGCAGGCGGTTTGCTCGCGGCAGGTTTGGCAGGCGTCGCTGCGGGCGTGCTGCTTGCCGGCGCTGCGGCAGGGACGGCAGCCGGAGCTGAAGACGTGTTGTGGCCCGTGGCGGCAGGTTTCGGCACGGTGGCCGGAACCCCCGGCTTGTTCGGCGTCGCAGCAGGCGCGGTACTCGGCACGGGCGTCGAAGGCACGGCTGCAGGATCGGCGGCCTGACGGTCAAGCGACTCCTGCTGTTGCGCGGCATCGGCGGCGCGCTCTTCCGGCGAACGGCCATCCGAGAACACCAGCAACAGGTAACGGCTGCGGTTCAGCGCAGCCGTGGGCACGGCGCGGACGATGGCGAAAGGCTGGCCGGAGTCGTGAATGACTTCCTTGACCGTCGCTACAGGGTAGCCCGCCGGGAACCGCTGACCCAGACCGGAACTCACCAGCAGGTCGCCTTCCTTGATGTCAGCGGTGTCGGCCACATGGCGCAGCTCCAGACGCTCCGGGTTACCGGTGCCGCTGGCAATCGCGCGCAAGCCATTGCGGTTCACCTGCACCGGAATGCTGTGGGTGGAGTCGGTCAACAACAGCACGCGGGAGGTGTACGGCATCAGCTCGACCACCTGCCCCATCAGGCCGCGGGCATCGAGCACCGGCTGACCCAATACCACGCCGTCGCGCTCACCCTTGTTGATGATGATGCGATGGGTGAAGGGATTGGGGTCCATGCCGATCAGCTCGGCGACTTCGACCTTCTCGTTGACCAGCGCGGAGGAGTTGAGCAACTCGCGCAGACGCACGTTCTGCTCGGTCAGCGCAGCCAGCTTTTGCAGGCGGCCCTGGAGCAGCAGGTTTTCGGTCTTGAGTTTTTCGTTTTCGGCAGCGAGTTCAGTGCGGCTGCCAAACTGGCTGGCAACGCCTTGATACAAACGTTCGGGCAGATCGGCAATCCAGTAGGACTGCATCAGCACCAGTGACATCTGGCTGCGAACAGGCTTGAGCAGGGTGAAACGCGCATCCACGACCATAACGGCCACGGATAACACGACCAGCACCAACAGACGAACGCCCAGCGACGGGCCCTTTGAGAAAAGCGGTTTAATGGGCCGCTCCTTCCAGGGATGCTTGTGTTTGGCTGTGCTTATTCATGGGACATGAAACCGGCCTGGTGCGGATTGACGGAAATAAGGTGTGCAAGCCTTGCAGCGTCAAGAGGAGACGTCAACAGGTCAGGCACAAACGGGCAGCGCCATAAGCGCCACCCGTTCGACATCATGGAGCCAACCGGCGACTTATTCGCTGGAGAGCAGGTCCATGGTGTGCTTGTCCATCATTTCCAGCGCACGGCCGCCGCCGCGAGCCACACAGGTCAGCGGGTCTTCGGCAACGATGACCGGCAGACCGGTTTCCTGGGCCAACAGTTTGTCCAGGTCACGCAGCAACGCACCACCACCGGTCAGCACCAGGCCACGCTCGGCGATGTCGGATGCCAGTTCCGGAGGCGATTGCTCCAGCGCGCTTTTCACGGCCTGAACGATGGTTGCCAGGGATTCCTGCAACGCTTCCAGCACTTCGTTGGAGTTCAGGGTGAAGGCACGTGGCACGCCTTCGGCCAGGTTACGGCCGCGTACGTCGACTTCACGCACTTCGCCGCCCGGGTAGGCTGTACCGATTTCCTGCTTGATGCGCTCTGCGGTGGATTCGCCGATCAGGCTGCCGTAGTTGCGACGCACGTAAGTGATGATCGCTTCGTCGAAACGGTCGCCGCCCACACGTACGGATTCGGCGTAAACCACACCGTTGAGCGAGATCAGGGCGATTTCGGTGGTACCACCACCGATGTCGACGACCATCGAGCCACGGGCTTCTTCGACCGGCAGGCCGGCACCGATGGCAGCGGCCATTGGCTCTTCGATCAGGAATACTTCACGTGCACCGGCGCCCAGGGCCGATTCGCGAATGGCGCGACGCTCAACCTGGGTGGATTTGCACGGAACGCAGATCAGCACACGAGGGCTAGGCTGCAGGAAGCTGTTTTCGTGAACCTTGTTGATGAAATACTGGAGCATCTTTTCGCACACGCTGAAATCGGCGATCACGCCGTCTTTCATCGGACGAATGGCAGCGATGTTGCCCGGGGTACGGCCCAGCATACGCTTGGCTTCCATCCCGACAGCAACGACGCTCTTCTGATTTCCGTGGGTCCGAATGGCCACAACCGATGGCTCGTTCAGGACAATACCGCGCTCACGCACGTAAATAAGGGTGTTGGCAGTGCCCAGGTCAATGGAAAGATCGCTGGAAAACATGCCACGCAGTTTCTTGAACATGGGAAAGGGACCCTAGGGAACGCGTGGGTAAAAAAGTGCGGCAAACTCTAACAACGACAGGGATTTTGGGCAAGGAGCCAATATGCTAAATTGGCTGTTTTTCCGAGCGCTACCCTCGACGATCGCGGCCCTTTGACCGCCTTAATCGCGTAGTGTTCCGCAATCTGACGTACGGTCAAGTCCGTACACATTCCACTGGAGAACCCCCATGGCGCTTGATCGCTCCGACGTGGAAAAAATCGCTCATCTGGCCCGACTGGGTCTCAATGACGCCGATATCCCGCGTACCACCGAAGCACTGAACAGCATTCTCGGGCTGGTCGACCAGATGCAGGCGGTCGACACCACCGGTATCGAACCGCTCGCGCATCCGCTTGAAGCCTCGCAACGCCTGCGTGAAGACGTGGTCAGCGAGACCAATCATCGCGATTCCTATCAAGCCATCGCACCAGCGGTCGAAGACGGCCTTTATCTGGTTCCGAAAGTCATCGACTAAGGGAATGAGCCTGCAATGCATCAAATGACTCTGGCAGAGATCGCTCGCGGTCTGGCCGACAAACAGTTTTCTTCCGAAGAATTGACCCGCTCCCTGCTGGCGCGCATCGCCCAGCTGGACCCGCAGCTCAATAGCTTCATCTCGGTCACCGAAGACCTGGCCATCACTCAGGCCCAGGCCGCTGACGCCCGTCGCGCCGCTGGCGAGACCGGCGCGCTGCTGGGCGCCCCGCTGGCTCACAAGGACCTGTTCTGCACCAAGGGCATCCGCACCAGCTGCGCCTCCAAAATGCTCGACAACTTCAAGGCCCCGTACGACGCCACCCTCGTCGCCAAGCTCGCCGCTGCCGGCACCGTGACCCTGGGCAAGACCAACATGGACGAATTCGCCATGGGTTCGGCCAACGAGTCCAGCCACTACGGCGCGGTGAAGAACCCGTGGAACCTTGAGCACGTACCGGGCGGCTCGTCCGGCGGTTCGGCCGCTGCGGTGGCCGCTCGTCTGCTGCCTGCCGCGACCGGCACCGACACCGGCGGCTCGATTCGCCAACCGGCTGCACTGACCAACCTCACCGGCCTGAAACCGACCTACGGTCGCGTCTCGCGCTGGGGCATGATCGCCTACGCGTCGAGCCTGGATCAGGCCGGCCCCATGGCGCGCACCGCCGAAGACTGCGCCCTGCTGCTGCAAGGCATGGCCGGTTTCGACATCAATGACTCCACCAGCATCGACGAACCCGTGCCGGACTACAGCGCCAGCCTCAATGGCTCGCTGCAGGGCCTGCGTATCGGCGTGCCGAAGGAGTACTTCGGTGCGGGTCTGGACACACGCATCGCCGATCTGGTCATGGCCTGCGTCGAAGCGCTGAAAAAGCTCGGCGCCGTGGTCAAGGAAGTCAGCCTGCCGAACCTGCAACACGCGATCCCTGCTTATTATGTGATCGCCCCGGCAGAAGCCTCCTCCAACCTGTCGCGTTTCGACGGCGTGCGTTTCGGCTATCGCTGTGAAGACCCCAAAGACCTCACCGACCTGTACAAGCGCTCCCGTGGCGAAGGCTTCGGCGCTGAAGTGCAGCGCCGCATCATGGTCGGCGCCTACGCGCTGTCTGCCGGTTACTACGACGCCTATTACCTGCAGGCGCAGAAGATCCGTCGCCTGATCAAGAACGACTTCATGAACGCGTTCAAGGACGTCGACGTCATTCTGGGCCCGACCACGCCAAACCCGGCCTGGAAGATCGGCGCCAAGAACGCCGACCCGATCGCCGAGTACCTGGAAGACTTCTACACCATCACCGCCAACCTCGCAGGCCTGCCGGGCCTGTCGATGCCAGCCGGTTTCGCCGACGGCTTGCCGGTGGGCGTGCAACTGCTCGCGCCGTACTTCCAGGAAGGCCGCCTGCTGAACGTTGCCCATCAATACCAACAGGTCACTGATTGGCACACTCGCTCGCCTGAAGGCTTCTAAGGAGAAAACGCATGCAATGGGAAGTCGTCATCGGGCTGGAGATTCACACCCAGCTCACCACCCAATCGAAGATTTTCTCCGGTAGCGCCACCACGTTCGGCTCCGAGCCCAACACTCAGGCCAGCCTCGTCGATTTGGGGATGCCCGGCACGCTGCCGGTGCTGAACAAGGAAGCCGTGCAGATGGCGGTCAAGTTCGGCCTGGCCATCGACGCCGAGATCGGTCAGCACAACGTGTTCGCCCGCAAGAACTACTTCTACCCGGACCTGCCCAAGGGCTACCAGATCAGCCAGATGGAGCTGCCGATCGTCGGCAAGGGCCACCTGGACATCACCCTGGAAGACGGCACCATCAAGCGCATCGGCGTGACCCGTGCCCACCTTGAAGAAGACGCCGGCAAGAGCCTGCACGAAGACTTCAGCGGCATGACCGGTATCGACCTGAACCGCGCCGGCACCCCGCTGCTGGAAATCGTTTCCGAACCGGACATGCGTTCGGCCAAGGAAGCGGTGGCCTACGTCAAGGCGATGCACGCGCTGGTGCGCTACCTGGGCATCTGCGACGGCAACATGGCCGAAGGCTCGCTGCGCTGCGACTGTAACGTGTCGATTCGTCCGGTCGGCCAGGTCGAGTTCGGCACCCGCTGCGAGATCAAGAACGTTAACTCGTTCCGCTTCATCGAAAAGGCGATCAACAGCGAGATCCAGCGCCAGATCGACCTGATCGAAGACGGCGGCAAGGTCATCCAGCAAACCCGCCTGTACGACCCGAACACCAACGAAACCCGCGCCATGCGCAGCAAGGAAGAAGCCAACGATTACCGTTACTTCCCCGACCCCGACCTGCTGCCGGTGATCATCGAGGATTCGTTCCTCGAACAGACCCGCGCCACCCTGCCGGAGCTGCCGCCGCAAAAACGCGAGCGCTTCCAGTCGCAGTTCGGCCTGTCGCTGTACGACGCCAGCGTGCTGGCTTCCAGCCGCGAGCAGGCGGACTACTTCGAGAAGGTCGTCAGCATTGCTGGCGACGCCAAGCTGGCCGCCAACTGGGTCATGGTCGAGCTAGGCTCGCTGCTCAACAAGCAAGGCGTGGAGATCGACGAATCGCCGGTCAGCGCCGAGCAACTGGGCGGCATGCTGCAGCGCATCACCGACAACACCATCTCGGGCAAGATCGCCAAGATGGTCTTCGAGGCGATGGCCAATGGTGAAGGCAGCGCCGACGAGATCATCGAGAAGCGCGGTCTGAAGCAAGTGACCGACAGCGGCGCCATCGAGTCGATCCTCGACGACATGCTGGCTGCCAACGCCGAACAGGTCGAACAGTACCGGGCGGCCGATGAAGCCAAACGCGGCAAGATGTTCGGCTTCTTCGTCGGGCAAGCGATGAAAGCGTCGAAAGGCAAGGCCAACCCAGGGCAGGTCAACGAGCTGCTCAAGCGCAAGCTGGAAGGTTGAGTGAAAAGGTTCTGACCCGACAAATCACCGGTGTCGGAACCGCCGCTTTCGTGAGCAAGCTCACTCCCAC
>CAURWS010000119.1:0-8661 GCA_963528485.1 uncultured Pseudomonas sp.
CACCAGCACCAGGGCAGCGCCGAGCACCCAGCCCAGGCGCAGCACCAACTCCCAGAAATTGGCGGTCACCAATCCCTGGCCCACCGGCAGCGTGGTGAAGCTTTCGATCAGCACCTCGAACACCACCAGATGGCCATTCATGCTCAGGAACAGCAGGGTCACCACCATCGTGAAGAATTGCCCGATCACCGCCACCGACACGCCGTTGACCGGGTCGACCATGGACGCGAAGCCCATACCCATCTGAATGGCGACGATCTGCCCGGCGATCACGAATGCCTGAAAGAACAGCTGCAACGACAGCCCCAGGGCCGCACCGATGATGATTTGTTCGGCGATGAGCAACAGCGCGCTGAGGTCCAGGGCGTGGACTTCAGGCATCGGTGGCAGGCTGGGCGCCACCACGACCGTAATCGCAACCGCGAAGAAAAGCCGTATCCGCGTCGGCACCAGGGTCGTGCCGAACACCGGCATGGTCATCAGCACCGCCGCGATGCGAAACAGCGGCAGCATGAACGCCGCCACCCAGGTGCTAATCTGCGTGTCGGTCAGCGCCAGTACAGGTTCCATGGGCGAATCAGCCGATGACTTGGGGGATGCTGGAGTACAGGTTGGTGATGTACTCCATGAACGTGCGCAGCAGCCAGGGGCCGACGACGATCAGGGTCACCAGCATCACCAGCAGGCGCGGCAGGAAGCTCAAGGTCTGCTCGTTGATCTGGGTGGCGGCCTGGAACATCGACACCAGCAGGCCGACGATCAGACTCGGCACCACCAGAATCGCCACCAGGGTCGTGGTCAGCCACAGGGCTTCGCGAAACAGATCGATAACGACTTCCGGGGTCATGCCGCGCACTCCTCGTCAAACAGGTTCATACGCCACCGAAACTGCCGGCCAGCGTGCCGATGATCAGCGCCCAACCGTCCACCAGCACGAAGAGCATGATCTTGAACGGCAGGGAAATGATCAGCGGGGACAGCATCATCATACCCATGGCCATCAGCACACTGGCGACCACCAGGTCGATGATCAGGAACGGGATGAAAATCATGAAACCGATCTGAAACGCCGTCTTCAGCTCCGAAGTCACGAAGGCCGGAACGATGATGGTCAGCGGTGCGGCGTCCGGGGTGGCGATGTCGGTGCGCTTGGACAGGCGCATGAACAGCTCAAGGTCGCTGGAGCGGGTCTGCGCCAGCATGAAGTCCTTGATCGGCACCTCGGCCTTGGCCACGGCGTCCTGCGCCGTCATTTTTTCGGCCAGATAGGGCTGCAGCGCATCGTTGTTCA
This sequence comes from uncultured Pseudomonas sp., assembly GCA_963528485.1. Taxonomy (GTDB): domain Bacteria; phylum Pseudomonadota; class Gammaproteobacteria; order Pseudomonadales; family Pseudomonadaceae; genus Aquipseudomonas. The sequence continues at coordinate 1,292 of CAURWS010000119.1, forward strand.
CCCGGTCGAATACCGGGGCCATGATGAACATCGTCAGAAACAACGCCATACCGGTGAGGATCTGGTTCGACGGCGTCTGTTGCAGACCCAGCGCCTGGCGCAGGATCGAGAACACAATGATGATCCGCGTGAAGCTGGTCATCAGCATGACGAACGCCGGGATGAAGCTCAGCGCGGTCATGATCAGCAGGATTTGCAGGCTGACCGAGTATTCCTGCTGACCATTGGCGCCGGTACCCAGCGAGATCGCCGGGATCGACAACGGGTCGGCGGCGAAGGCCAGCGGCGCTGCCAGCAGCAACAGCAGCGTCAAAACAATGCGCATCAGTTCTTATCCTTCTGACCCTGTTTACCCAGCACTTCCAGCAGGCGCCTGGCGAACTCTGGCGTGGCGTTCTGAGTGTCAGGCACCTTGACCGGCTCGTTCATCACGTGAAGCGCGGTGATGCTGCCAGGCGAAATCCCCAACAGCACCTGCTCGTTGCCAACCTGAACCAGCACCAGGCGATCACGCGGCCCGAGGGCACGAGAGCCCACCAGCTCGATGACGTGATTGCCCGCAGGACCGGCGCGCTGCACTCGGCGCATCAGCCAGGCCAGCCCGAAGATCAGCGCAACCACCAAACCAAGCCCGAGCACCAGCTGCAACAACTGACTGCCTATGCCACTGCTCAGCGCACTGACCGGCGGCACCAGCACAGGCGCCGTTGCAGGGGCTGCGGTCGGCGCCTGAACGACTGGCGCAGGAGCAGGAGCAGCAGGCGCAACAGCCGCAGGAGCAGCGGGTGAGGCAGGCGTCGCAGTCTCGGCTGCCATCACAGCACCCGACACCAGCAGCACAGTGGCGACCAGCAGGCCTTTGAACGCCTTCACAAAACCGTTCACTTAACGCAGCTTCTTGATGCGTTCGCTCGGGCTGATCACGTCGGTCAGGCGAATGCCGAACTTCCCGTTGACCAGCACGTCCAGCGGCTCGCCGGCCAGACGATCCAGCTCGATCACCGAGCCCTGGTTCAGTTGCAGCAGGTTGCGGATGTTGATGTCGGTGCTGCCCACTTCCATGGAAATGGACACCGGAATGTCCAGAATCACGTCCAGGTTCGGGCCGTCCAGCGACACCGGGCCGTTGTTTTTCGGCACACTGCCGAACTCTTCCATCGCCAGGCGGTTGGTCGAAGCGTGGCCAGCGTCTGCCGCCAGCAGCGCGTCGATGTCTGCCTGACCGCCCTCGCCCGCTTCACCCAGGGCCGCGGCCCACTCGTCGGCCAGTGCCTGGTCGTCTGCGGAGTTCATTTCGTTTTCATCAGCCATGGTGGTCCTCGGCGAGCAATATTCGTTTACACAGCAATTCGTTTAAACAGCGCATTCGGTCACTGACGGCGCGCTCTATCACTGACAGCACTGGTCAGCGGCGTTCGACCGGTTCGACCACTTGCAGGGCCAGATTGCCCTTGTGCGAACCCAGCTTGACCTTGAAAGACGGCACGCCGTTGGCCCGCATGATCAGGTGATCATTGAGCTCCACCGGAATCACGTCCCCCGGCTGCATGTGCAGAATGTCGCGCAGCTTGAGTTGACGACGGGCAACGGTGGCGCTCAGAGGCACGGCCACGTCCATGACGTCCTGCTTGAGGGCGTTGACCCAACGCTCGTCCTGATCGTCCAGATCGGACTGGAAGCCCGCGTCGAGCATCTCGCGCACCGGCTCGATCATCGAGTACGGCATGGTCACATGCAGGTCGCCGCCACCGCCATCGAGCTCGATGTGGAACGTTGAAACCACGATCGCTTCGCTGGGCCCGACGATGTTGGCCATGGCCGGGTTCACTTCCGAGTTGATGTACTCGAAGTTCACTTCCATGATCGCCTGCCAGGCTTCCTTCAGGTCGATGAACGCCTGATCCAGCACGATCCGCACCACGCGCAGCTCGGTCGGGGTGAATTCCCGGCCTTCGATCTTGGCGTGACGACCGTCACCACCAAAGAAGTTGTCCACCAGCTTGAACACCAGCTTGGCGTCCAGGATGAACAGCGCAGTACCGCGCAACGGCTTGATCTTGACCAGGTTCAGACTGGTCGGCACGTACAGCGAGTGCACGTATTCGCCGAACTTCATGACCTGCACGCCGCCCACCGCCACGTCCGCAGAACGGCGCAGCAGGTTGAACATGCTGATGCGGGTGTATCGGGCGAAACGCTCGTTGATCATTTCCAGGGTCGGCATGCGTCCGCGGACGATGCGGTCCTGACTGGTCAGGTCATAACTCTTGACGCTGCCCGGTTCGATGACGCTTTCGGTCTGTACCAGACCATCGTCCACGCCATGCAGCAGCGCGTCGATTTCATCCTGGGACAGCAGGTCTTGCACGGCCATGTCGTGGTCCTACTGCAGTACGTAGTTAGTGAAAAGAACCTGTTCGATGACGCTTTTGTTCAGCTCTTTCTGGCCGACTTCCTGCACCACTGCAGCGGCCTTCTGGCGCAGCATTTCCATGCCCACCGGTGTTGCGATGGTGTCGAACGGCTGACCGGAGAACATCATCACCAGATTGTTGCGAATGACCGGCATGTGCACTTTCAACGCTTCAAGGTCGGCGTGGTCACGGGCCAGCAAAGTAATGCTGACCTGCATGTAACGCTGACGGCCGTTGACGTTGTAGTTGACCACGAAAGGCGGCGTCAGCGGCTCGAAGATCGCGTCCTTCTTGACGTTGGCAGCCTCGGCGGCCACGGCAGGGTCAGGCTTGCTCTCGGCCTTGTGCATGATGAACCAGGTCGCGCCGACCGACAGACCAACGGCCAGCAGCAGGCCCACCACCACAAGAATGATGACCTTCAGCTTGCCTTTTTTTGCGGGGTCTTTAACTGCGTCGTCGCTCTTCGCCATGCCAATAATCCGTCACTATCCAGGGGGTTCGGTGTTGCGTGACAGAGCAAGAGCAAGGGTTGTGCCACAACTGCAGCGCCAAGCTGCAAGTTGTAAGCGCGCAGTAAAAGCAAAAGCGGCAAGGCCAGAGAAACCGTGGTCTCTCAAGCACTTGCCGCCTTTGATCCTGCTTTTACTTGCCGCCTGAAGCTTGCCGCTACCGCTTACCGCTGCTGACAACGCCTGGGCATTGTCAGGCGTAATAATCGACCGCGCTGGACCCCACCACCGTCAGAGGCGCGCTGGCTGCAGCGGAAGCTGCGTCAATCGGTGCGCCGTCGGCGATCAGGTCGCTGCCACTGGCGCTGCCCGGGCCACCGGTGCCATTGCCACGCTGGGCGTCACCGCCGGACTGCTGCTGCGCCTGTTGCTGCATGTTGCGCGACTGGTCCGAAACGTTGACGTCCACCTGACCCATGCCCTGCTGGGCGAACGATTCACGCAGGCGCGCCATCTGGCTTTCCAGCGCGTCACGCACGCCAACGTGGGCGCTCATGAAGGTGATCTGGGTCTGCTGATCTGCCGCCATATTGACGCGGATGTCCAGACGACCCAGTTCAGCCGGCTCAAGCTGAATGTCGGCCTGCTTCAAGCTCTGGCTGGACAGATACATCACGCGGTTGACCACGCCCTCGGTCCAGCCGCTCTGATTCATCGCCAGCGGCTGATTGAGCAAAGGCGCTGAGGTGGCGGCGCTCGGCTTGGTTTGCGCGGCCTGGGACAGCGCGGCCAGGCGATCGGCGAAGTTGTCGACGCGGGTGTCGCTGCTCGCGCTCTTCACGTCTTTCAGGCCATCAGCCAACAGACCACCGAAGGCCTTGTCGCCGCCGCTTTCGGTCGCATCCTTGTCCACCGGCTGATCGCCCAGCGCCGCCAGATTGCCCGCCAGCATCTGCGTCTGGTCAGCGTTGGGGTCCTGCTTGCCATGGGTCTTGCTGGCGTCCGCTCCATGAATGGACGACTGCGCGCCCTGCTGGGTCTTGCTTTCCAGTGCGACCTGAACCGCGGTCAGGCCTTCCAGAGGGTCGGCAGACGGATCGAAGGTGTCGTCCGACGCGTCGCGGGTTGCCGTCGGCGCCTGGACCACTGGCGGCGGAATCACGGGGGCGTTACCGGCCATCAACGCGGCAGGATCGACGACAGGCTGCGCCTCGACGACCGGCTGCACCGGCTCAACCACAGGCGGGGTAACGCCCAGCGTCGGATCGGTGGCGGTGGCGTCGACAACGCTGGAATCGGACGTCGCGGTCGCAGTGTCGGTGGTGTCGTCTTGCGAATTGTCATCGTTGTCGTCATCGGCGCTTTTGTCAGCCTTGCCGTTCACCGCCTTGTTGGCAGGCAAGCCATTGCCGTTAGCGGCAACGGTCTTGTCAGCGGCGGCAGACGAATGGCTGGCGTTTGCCTTGTTGTCCGCTGTCGGACTCTTGGCGCTCGCAGGCTTGGGCGGACTGTCGTCGACGCTCGAGGACTTGGGCGTGGCCTGCTTGGCAAACACCGTCGAGAAGCTGGAAGCGTTGTCCTTGACGGGGTCTGGCGCCTTTGCCGAAGTGGCGGCACTGGCTTTCTGGGCTTTGGCAGCCGTCAGAGCCGTCAGTAAAGGATTGTTGGCAAGGGCCATGTTGATCTCCGCAAAAGCACGATTGCGAAGAGACAAAGCAAATGGCGGGCCAGATAGGGAAAGCGTCTGTATTTCGGCATCAATGCCGGGTGAGGGCGGTCTGCAATTCGACCTCGAACACGTCGCGCACCACGCTGTATTCGTCGTCGATCGCCTTGACCAGATGAGTGACCTGAATGTCGCTGACCGTGCCAGCGCCACGGGCCAGGTCTTCGAGCTGACGGCACAGCTCGGACAGATGAGCAGCGCCCATGTTGCCGCTGCTGCCCTTGAAACTGTGGGCCAGCATGCCGACCTGCTGCAGCTGTGGAGCAGATGCCGCGCTAAAGCCAGCATCCTGAGTCAACAGGTTCAATTCCCTGACGCGCTTTTCGGAATCGTTGATGAACACCTCCAGCAGCGCCGGGTATTCACCTTCCATGACATCGCGCAACGTACCGAGTACGGTCAAATCCACGTGATTTTCCAACACTTGTTCGCTCCTTGATCAAGAATCGCGGGAGTATGCCAGACCCTCCCACGCGAACTCCACCGACGCCGTACGGCCGTCCATCGACCACTGGCACCGCTCACTCAATTGCCGGACAAGGCTCAGCCCACGCCCGGACAACTGATGCACCGCCGGCGGCAACGCCAACACGTGTTCGGCATCAAAACCATTGCCGCTGTCATGCACTTCAACGATCAGACGACCGCCCTGACCCATGGGAATGACCTGGAAATTGATGCGAATGAAGCCATCTTCCAGACTGTCCAAACGCTCGCCACGCAGACGATAGTAATGGGCAAAGCCCTCGGCGTCCTGCTTGAGCGCCGAATCCAGCCCCAGCACGCCGTGTTCAAGGGCATTGCTGTACAGCTCGGCCAGCACGACGTAGATCTCACTGCTCTGCTGACGCAGGCCGTGCACTTCCTGCAACAGTTGCAGCAAATACGGCAACGGATTGAAGCGCTTGAGGGTCGAGGCGCGGAATTCGAAACTCGCCGACCAGTCCAGCGGACTGGAATCGCCGCTATCGGTGTAGATGACCGAGGGCGGGCCGAGGGATTCAGGCTCGGTGAACCCCACCTCGACCATGCTCACATCGTCACGTACCTGCCCGCGGAAACGGGCCAACGCCCACTGCACCTCTTCCATCAGCAAATCGGGCTTGCGGTTGGAGACAAAGACATTCTGCAGCCGCCGGGCGCCAAACATCTCGCCGCCTTCATCGGTGCTGTCGACCACGCCGTCGGACAGCAAAAACACCCGATCCCCGGCGGCGAAAGGATACACCTGGGTGTTGTCGTCAAAATTACTGGCACTCAACACCCCCAGCGGCAGGTGCGCCGAGACCAGCGGTGTGTGCGGACGGCCGTCGGCGTGGAGCAGATAACCATCTGGCAGGCCGCCGTTCCAGACCTCGACCTGCTGTTGCTGGAAGTTCACGCAGATCAGCGCCGCGCAGCAGAACATGTCCACCGGCAGGATGCGCTTGAGCTTGGCGTTCATCTCGCGCAGGGTTTCCGGCAGGCCGTAGCCCTTGGCGGTCATGCCGTAGAAGACCTCCGCCAGCGGCATCGCCCCCACTGCCGCAGGCAGGCCGTGGCCCGTGAAGTCGCCCAGCAGCACATGCATGTTGCCCGACGGCGCCCAGGCAGCGAGCAGCAAATCGCCGTTGAACAGCGCGTAAGGCGATTGCAGGTAACGGATGTTGGGCGCGCTCAGGCAGCCGGAGTGGGCAATCTGGTCGAACACCGCCTTGGCCACGCGCTGCTCGTTGAGCAGGTATTTGTGATGCCGGGCGATGAGGTCACGCTGCTGCAAAACCGTTTCCTGCAACAGGCGCAGCCGGTTCATGGCGTTGATCTTGGCGGCCAGCACCACCTGGTTGTAGGGCTTGGCGATGAAATCGTCGCCGCCGGCATCCAGGCATCGCGCCAGCCCCTCGCCCTCGGTCATGGAGGTGAGGAAGATGATCGGTACCAGCGCCTCGCCTGCCAGCACCTTGATCTGCCGGGCGGCCTCGAAGCCGTCCATCACTGGCATCAGAGCGTCCATCAGGATCAGTTGCGGACGGCCACGCTCGAACAGCGCAACGGCCTCAGCACCGTCGCACGCGCTCAGCACCTCATGGCCCTGGCGGCTGATGATGGCCGAGAGCAGCATGCGGTCGCTGGCGTTGTCGTCGGCGATGAGGATCTTGAGGCGCTCAGGTGGCGCAGAACCCGCCATCAGCCGATGTGGAAGAGTTTGGCGAAGTTGGAGATGGCGAGGATTTTGACGACGTCGGCGCTGCAGTTTTCCAGCCGTACATCGGCCCGGTCGCCGCCCGCGTGATCGCGCAGCAGCAGGAGCATGCCCAATGCCGAGCTGTCGAGGTAATTGGTTTCTTTGAGGTCGACCACGAAGCTTTTGGCGTTGGTCACATGCTCATACGCCTTGCGAAAATCCTGATGCGTCGAAAAATCGAAGCGTCCCTTGATTTTTATGGTCAGCTGCTTGTCTGCAGAAATATTGGAAGTTACTGACATGGCAAATCCCTTATATGAAACGACGTCAGACGGGTGAAGTTTTAGCATTGGTTATGCGGCGCGGCAAATGGAAGATTTCTGGAGAGTACCCAAGAGCTGGGTGGAAGGCTTCTACAACGTTGATATCCAAGATCGTAGGTGCTGCTGATTATGGTTCTGCCTAACGGCAGAAGCGTTTCGCCTCCGGCGAGTTACTTGGAAAAGCACCCCAAGTAACCAAGGGTGCTTGCTCCCGGTTTGGCTTCGACTTCGTCGAAGTTCCCTCACTCCGGCGACGCTCCGTGGGCCCGCGCCGAACGGACATCCATGTCC